>NZ_JBBCWZ010000024.1:0-44150 GCF_037145695.1 Acinetobacter sp. USHLN143 | reverse complement strand
TGAATGAGTAATGCTGTCACTGGTTTGAATCATTTGGTAGGTAGTAGGAAGATCCGCTACGACTAAACGAAGTCCCTTCTCCTGGATCCTGCGCTTCAGCTCTTGAAAATCTCGTTGGGTTAGGCGTGATAATCGGTCAATACTTTCAACTAACAAGGTGTCACCTTGATTTGCTTCTGACAGCAGCTTATTCAATTCAGGTCGGTCTAACTTCGTACCACTATAGTTTTCCACGTACACAATGGTTTCACCCAAATTCAAGTTTTGGTTTAGATCCTGAAGAATCTGCAAAGCCCTTTTTGCATCTTGATCTTTAGTTGAAGCTCGTAGATAAATACGTGTATTCATTTCTATCATTTAATATTAATTCTATTAGATTAATGATAACAACATCATTTAATTATTGCATTAAGTCTAATGATAGATATTGTATGCGATTTGGCTTGCTATCATTCAGCTATACTCTTTTGATAAAAAAAGCATGACTAAAAGCCATGCCTTGGGAATTCGTATAACGTGTATTATGTTAATTTTAGATTTACTAAAACTATTTTTTGAGAACTAGGCTGTTATGGGAACTGTAAAGCTCAAATCTTCTGATGAAGTTTTTCAATTAAAAATTAGTCTGCTAGGTAGTGATCCTGAAATCTGGAGAACTATTCAAATTTCATCGGCAGCTACTTTATCTAGGCTCCATAAGGCAATTCAATCTGCTTTTGATTGGGAAGATAGCCATTTACATTCAAACTAACAAAGCAATTGATTAAAATTGCATTGGCTGACGGTATGAAGCAAAGAGAAATTGCTAACATGTGCCGAGTCAGTCAATCTTACGTAAGTGATTGGAGCAAAGGGAATACTTTAGCTTATCAACATATTCTAAAACCTTTACTTGATAAATACGGTCATCAACTTAGAAAAGTTACTTCACAGCTTTATCAAGTCCGTAAGTGAACCGTACCGGGTTTGTCGGAGAGTCAATATTCTGAGAGACTATCCCGATGACAAAATTAAAATATACCCCTGAAATCAGAGAAAGAGCGGTTCAATTATTGATTGAATCTGAAAAAGATTATCCATCGAATTGGGCTGCGATCACCGCTATTGCTCCTAAAATCGGTTGTACTCCTGAAACACTACGTGTTTGGTATCAAAAATATTTAGATAAACAAAATCCAGTTAAAGTACAGCAGCTTTCAGACCAAGAACGTATCAAACAACTCGAACGCGAAAATAAAGAACTGCAACGCGCCAATGAGATTCTACGTAAAGCAGCCGCTTTTTTCGCCCAGGCGGAGCTCGACCGCCCACACAAATAATGGTGGATTTTATCCATAACAATAAAGATCGATATGGTGTTGAAGCGATTTGTAGAATTTTACCGATAGCAGCTTCGACCTATTATCGGGCTTTAGATCTCGTTGATAACCCAGAACATCGAGCGAAACGTGCTCTGCATGATTTACATCATGCAGAGCAAATCAAACGTATTTGGAAAGAAAGTTTAGGTCGATATGGTGTACGTAAAGTTTGGCAAAAATTGAAACGTGAAGGCTATGTTATTGCACGTTGTACAGTTGCTCGATTGATGCAAAAGCTAGATATACAAGGTGTTTGGCGTGGTAAGAACAAACAAACTACCCGCAGCCGAGATGATCAAAAACGAGCAGATGATTTAGTGAAACGGAATTTTAGTGCTGATCGACCTGACCAATTATGGGTCAGTGACTTTACGTATATTCAAACCAATTCTGGCTGGGTCTACACCGCATTTATTATTGATGTGTTCTCACGAGCAATTGTTGGATGGAAAGTATCTACACGGATGAATACAGATATGGTGCTCGATGCATTGGAGCAAGCATTGCACGATCGAGGCATGCCAAAGAATGTAATTCATCATTCAGATAGAGGTGTTCAATATCTTTCTATTCGCTATACCAATCGTTTAGAAGCAGCAAATTTACGAGCATCAGTCGGTACAACGGGTGATTCATACGATAATGCTTTGGCTGAAACGGTGAATGGCTTATACAAAACAGAGGTGATTGAATATTTAAAAGCAGATTGGCAAGGTTTAGCAGATGTACAACTTGCGACATTAAATTGGGTAGATTGGTTCAACAAAAAGCGTGTACACAGTGCACTGGGTTATGTATCGCCTTTTGAGTTTGAAGCAATGTACTATGATAAGATTAATCCGTTAGGTCAGGTGGCCTAACTTAAATAAAAAAGTCTCCGATAAACCCGGTACGGTTCAGATTTTCCAAATCCTGAAATTTGTCAAAGCATGAATCTAAGGTATCAAAATGGTGAACCTGATTTATATGATGATAAGGGATTAGCTTCAGTATTCAGAACGCTTTCCTCGACAACCAATAATCTAAAAGGTTCTGTATCCTATCTAAGAAAAGATCTTTTTGAAAACTATCTGGATGATACAAATCAAACCTTCATTTGGATATTATGGGGGGAGCGTAATCAGCAGTATGAAGGTTACTCTCAAGGGAAGGACGATATTCATCAATACTTTAAAGATGGTAACTATCTCCATAAGAGTATTTTTATTTGGGAAAATCATAAAATAGTTAAAATTTGAATAATAAAAAAATAGAGCCAAGTGGCTCTATTTTCTTTTACTCTAACGAGTGACATAAATGTGTCGCAAATGACATTCTATGTGTCGTTTTACGTCTAAAAAAACCTTACCAGCTTAACGCACCACCAGTTTGGTAATCTGTTACACGCGTCTCGAAGAAATTCTTCTCTTTACGCAAGTCCATCATCTCTGACATCCACTGGAACGGGTTGTTCACACCAGCAAATTGCTCAGGCAAGCCTAACTGCGCCAGACGACGGTTAGCAATGAACTTCAGGTATTCTTCCATCATGCCAGCATTCATGCCGAGTACACCGCGTGGCATCGTGTCACGTGCGTATTCGATTTCCAGCATCGTACCTTCAAGAATCATCTGGATGATTTCTTCCTGGAATTCAGTCGTCCATAGACCCGGATTTTCGATCTTGATCTGGTTGATCATATCGATACCGAAGTTCAGGTGCATTGACTCATCACGCAGGATGTACTGGAACTGCTCGGCAACACCATTCATCTTGTTACGACGGCCCATAGACAGGATCTGGCTGAAACCGCAGTAGAAGAAGATACCTTCAAGTACACAGTAGAACGCGATCAGGTTGCGAAGCAGAATCTGGTCGTTTTCAGGTGTACCGGTTTTGAAAGTAGGATCACTTAAAGACTGAGTATATTTCAGGCCCCATGCCGCTTTACGTGCCACTGACGGTACTTCGCGGTACATGTTGAAGACTTCGCCTTCATCCATGCCTAGCGACTCGATACAGTACTGATAAGCGTGCGTATGAATTGCTTCTTCAAACGCCTGACGCAAGATGTATTGACGGCATTCAGGGTTGGTAATGTGACGATAAATCGCCAGTACCAAGTTGTTTGCAACCAGTGAATCGGCAGTCGAGAAGAAACCGAGTGAACGCATGACGATGGTACGTTCATCTTCAGTCAAGCCATTTTCAGACTTCCACAACGCGATGTCGTGGTTCATGTTGACTTCTTGCGGCATCCAGTGGTTTGCACATCCGTCCAGATACTTCTGCCAAGCCCATTCGTATTTGAATGGAACAAGCTGGTTCAAGTCTGCACGACAGTTGATCATAGCTTTATCATCAACTTGCACACGCTGCGCACCCATTTCAAGCTCTTCCAGACCCGGTGCAACATCAAGCTGCTCTAGGGAAGCAGATGCTCTTGCCAGCGAATCGGTTGGATTTGATCCTCGGTTTTGAGTGGCTCTAAGGGGTTGTGCAGCTGCCACATCCGGCGATGCGTTGCCTGCATCAGATACCATCTGTGAATTAGTCGCTTTTTGCGGCTCGACGGGCGCAGGCTGCTGTTCAGGTGCAGCCGGTTTTTGCGAATCATCTTCGAAATCGTCCCAACTTAGGATAGACATATCAATTCTCTCTACGTTGCTTTATATCTTTTATGAGACATTCAGCTTGGCTGAGATGTCTTACTATACGCTTAATTTGTGTAAGCAAAATTAAGTTTTGTCGATGAATGCTCTAGTTTTATACAGGAGCAATAATCCCCACTACTTATTTTGCTTACGCTGCTGGCGAACTTTGAACCAGAAGTAAGCAATTGGTAAATAAAAGGTAATACCAAAGGAAATCAGCAATGCCGCAAGTCCTAACATGTAATTGTGAGTCATTGGAGGCATGGTATTTTTCCTTTTTATAATTTAATGGCAGAGGTTATGCCCCTTATGGGGCATAACTTAATTACACTATTTTAATTTTTAACATCAACACTAAAAACGCAATCGAGGAAATTAGTGCAGAAAACGCATAAATCAAGTTAGATAATTCTGCCATTTGTGAAGTTCCATTATTGGCAAGCTTCACAATCAGGGTTGTCAATTGAACATGCCATTGGCACTGGAGCCGCTTGAGCAAAACCTTCTTCCTCTGCAGGAGCTTCAGGTTTTTGCGCTTCAACGACAGGAGCTGCTGCTACAACAGGAGCCGCAACAGTTGCAGGTTTAACTGCGTTCAATGCGCCAGTGTTAATTGTAGATTTCTCAGCAGAAGTCGCACCCAATGCACGTAGGTAATAAGTGGTTTTCAGACCACGTAACCAGGCCATCTTGTAAGTGATGTCCAGTTTCTTACCGTTTGCACCAGCGATGTAAAGGTTAAGAGATTGTGCTTGGTCGATCCATTTTTGACGACGTGATGCAGCATCTACGATCCAGCGAGTTTCAACCTCAAACGCAGTCGCGAAGATGGCTTTAAGCTCTTCAGGAATACGAGAAATCTTCTGAACAGAACCTTCGAAGTGTTTCAGGTCATTGACCATCACGGCATCCCAAAGACCACGTTCTTTCAACGCACGTACCAGGTATGGGTTAATCACGGTGAATTCGCCAGACAGGTTGGATTTCACATACAAGTTCTGGAACGTTGGCTCAATTGATTGAGATACGCCACAGATGTTTGAAATCGTTGCAGTCGGTGCAATCGCCATCACGTTCGAGTTACGCATACCGTCTTTTTGAACTTTGGCACGTAAAGTATCCCAGTCCAGACGTTGAGTGCGGTCTACTTCGAACATGCGTTCTGGACGAGTTTTCGCAACCAGATCAAGCGAGTCGATTGGCAGAATACCTTGATCCCACAATGAACCCTTGAATGTTTCGTATGTACCACGTTCAACAGCCAAATCACTCGATGTTGAAATCGCGTAGTAAGAAATCACTTCCATCGATTCATCAGCAAACTCAACCGCAGCATCAGAACCATACGCCAGGTTCATTTCGTATAGTGCATCCTGGAAGCCCATGATACCCATACCCACTGGACGGTGTTTCAGGTTCGAGTTGCGCGCTTGCGGAACAGCGTAGTAGTTGATGTCGATCACGTTGTCGAGCATACGAACGGCTGTTTTAACTGTACGCGCCAGTTTTTCGCGATCAAGAACACCACCTTGAACGTGTTGTACCAGGTTGATTGAACCCAGGTTACATACTGCGATTTCTTCTTTGCTGGTGTTCAGCGTGATTTCTGTACACAGGTTAGAAGAGTGAACCACGCCTACGTGTTGCTGTGGTGAACGCAGATTACATACGTCTTTGAATGTGATCCACGGGTGACCTGTTTCAAACAGCATCGACAGCATTTTGCGCCACAAATCTTTTGCACGGATTTTCTTGTGCAACATGTTTGTTTCTTTGGCAATCGCTTCGTAGTGTGCATAACGCTCAGCGAATGCAGCACCAGTCAAATCATGCAGATCGGGCGTTTCAGAAGGCGTGAATAAAGTCCATTCTGCATCTTCGAATACACGTTGCATGAACAGGTCAGGAACCCAGTTCGCAGTGTTCATGTCATGGGTACGACGACGGTCATCACCGGTGTTCTTACGCAGTTCAAGAAATTCTTCGATGTCCAGGTGCCAGGTTTCTAAGTATGCACAAACTGCACCTTTACGCTTACCACCTTGGTTAACCGCAACAGCAGTATCGTTCGCTACTTTCAGGAACGGAACTACACCTTGCGACTTACCGTTAGTTCCTTTGATGTAGGAGTTCAAGGCACGAACTGGTGTCCAGTCGTTACCTAAACCACCTGCCCATTTAGACAGCATTGCGTTATCACGCATCGCGCCATAAATGTCATACAGATCATCATCAATGGTTGTTAAGTAGCAGCTAGACAACTGTGGACGTAACGTACCTGAGTTAAACAGGGTAGGCGTCGAAGCCATGTAATCGAAGCTAGACAATAAGTTATAGAACTCAATCGCGCGGTCTTCACGGTTTTCTTCATTGAGCGACAAGCCCATAGAAACACGCATAAAGAACAATTGCGGAAGTTCGAAACGCACACCATCTGAATGGATGAAGTAACGGTCAAATAAGGTTTGCAGACCCAGGTAAGTAAACTGGTTAGAACGTTCCGGTTGAATCGCAGCAGCCAGTTTCGCCAGGTCAAAGTTCAACAATTCTGGAGAAAGCAGCTCAAGCTCAATCCCTTTTTTCAGGTAAGTTTCGAGCGCATCGCCTTCATTGGTCTCTGTAGACAAGCCGAGGAACTTTAAACCAGTCGCTACAAGGTCATCACGCAATAAACGTGCAGTGACATAAGTATAGTTAGGCTCTTGTTCGATACGGGTACGGGTCGCCATCATCATCGTAGTTGAGATGTCCGACTCTTTTACCCCGTTGTACAAGTTTTTCACGGTCTCATCGACAATGGCCTGTACATCAATACCTTCCAGTCCTTCTGCTGCTTTATTCACCTGCGCAGTCAAGGCACTTAAATCAAGTGGCTTAAGTTTGCCTTCAGCATCGGTAACTTGCAGCGTCGGATGATGATGTGCACCCAGCTGTTTACGTGCTTCAGAACGTTGTTCACGGTAAATGACATAAGAGCGCGCAACTTTCTGTTCGCCCGTACGCATTAGCGCAAGTTCAACTTGGTCTTGAATTTCTTCAATATGAATCGTTCCGCCAGATGGTAAACGACGTTTAAAGGTATTTAATACCATTTCCGTCAGCTGTTCGATACGATCATGGATCCGGCTCGAGTCAGCGCTTTGTTGGCCTTCAACCGCCAAAAACGCTTTACCAATTGCGACAGAAATTTTTTCTGCATCAAAAGCGGCAACATCACCGGTGCGTTTAATCACCTGAAGTTGACCAGGAGTTGAAGTGATTACGCTCATTTAGCATAGCTCCATTGTCATCTATTTTTATGTTTATGGACCGTTTGAACTGGGCAAATTTTATGCCACAGTATTTGAGGAATAAACACAAGACCTAGTGGTTTTAAAATTAATTGAACACAAGATACGGGAAAATTTAGGGTAGATCAATATTGACATTTAGCTAAATATTTTTCTTAAGTTCTGCTTTAATCCTTGTAAAAATATCGCTATTTTTATTGATTTTTGTATAAGCCTTATCAGGCAAGGCATAGCATAACAAAGTCCAAAGAAAGTGCTTATAGATAACACTGTGGATAACTAAAAACTGCTGAATCAAGCAGTCATATTTTGTCCATGTGAGAGTTGTGTAAAGTGCAAATCAGATCTAAACCCCTGTTTCAAGCAGGACTGGCCAAAAAGTGCCCGATAAAATATTACAAAATGCTATTTTGATGTATCAGTTTGGTGAACGCTATCTTGTTTACAATGTAAACGTGTGTATATTGCAAGCATATTAAAAACGTATCTATTGGATTTCAAAAGGATACGCCTATAGCGTAGATCCACCAAATAAGGGGCAATACATGAGCCAAGAAGAAAAGTTACCCAAGATTTTAATTGTTGAAGATGACGAGCGTCTTGCTCGTTTAACGCAAGAATACCTCATTCGTAACGGACTTGAGGTCGGGGTAGAACCGGATGGTAATCGTGCCATTCGTCGGATTATTGCCGAGCAACCAGATATGGTGGTTCTGGATGTAATGTTGCCTGGTGCTGATGGCTTGACTATTTGTCGTGAAGTGCGTCCACATTATCATCAACCGATTTTGATGCTGACTGCACGTACCGAAGACATGGATCAGGTTCTGGGTCTGGAAATGGGTGCAGATGACTATGTTGCTAAACCGGTACAGCCACGTGTATTGCTGGCGCGTATCCGTGCATTGCTGCGTCGTACTGACAAGGTGCCTGAAGATGAAGTCGCGCAGCGTATCGAGTTTGATGATCTGGTGATCGATAATGGTGGCCGTTCAGTGACCTTAAATGGGGATCTGGTCGATTTTACCAGTGCAGAATATGACCTACTGTGGTTATTGGCTTCAAATGCCGGCCGTATTCTTTCTCGTGAAGATATTTTCGAGCGTTTACGTGGCATCGAATATGACGGACAAGACCGTTCAATCGATGTCCGTATTTCGCGTATCCGTCCAAAAATTGGTGACGATCCAGAAAACCCGAAGCGTATTAAAACAGTACGTAGTAAAGGTTATCTCTTCGTTAAAGAAACCAATGGTCTTTAAGCAGATGTAGTTTTTGCTTGAACAAACAGGATAAATTATAGGTGTTTAAGCACAGTATATTTTTGCGTATATACGCCGGACTCGTCATCCTTGTGGTATTGGTGGCGGTGTTCGGCTACCTGTTGGTACAGATTATCAACTATCAGCGTGCGCAAGAATATCGCGAATCCCTGACTGATGGTATGGCGTATATCATCAGTGAAGGGGTGGCACGCCAGCCCAATCTCCAGCAAAAAATGGACTGGGTTTCTGATGCCTCCGATTTGCTAGAATTGCCCATCCATTATGTAGAAGCCAGCAAGGTCGATATTACCCGGGCTGAAGGACGCCGTATCGCCAATCGTAAGGCTGTGGTGCGTTGGGATGCTGAATCTGATATTGCCTATATTGTGGTCGGGCTGCGTGATGACCCGAATCATTATCTTTATATTAAAGCCGACAGTATTACTGAACGGCAGATGAAAGCCTTACCTGTGTTTATTCTGGACTATCTGGTCTATTATCCAGGTCAGGAAAAAGAATATCTTGCCCGTATTCAGGATCATTTCTCCTATCCGGTTTCTATCGAAAATGTCCAGAACCTGCCTTTGGACTCCGAGCAGATCGGGCGACTGCGTCTGGATCACAGCATTATTTTATACCGTGACAGTGCCTCGATTCGTGGTACCACGATTTCAATTATTTCTCCGATTCCAGGTTCCACTTCTCAAGTATTGGTGATGGGGCCAGTGCCACTGTTCAACTGGATGCCATTCCAGTTGGCGACCGGTATTACCTTGTTAAGCCTGTTTGTATTGAGTCTCGGGGTTTATGGCCTGCTGGTGCCGATGCAGCGCAAGTTGCGTGAAGTCAGCTATGCTTTGAATAAAATGAAAACCGGTAATATGTCATTGCGTCTTCCTGTAGAGGGGAGTGACGAGATGGCAACGCTGGCATCCAGCTTTAACAACATGTCAGATCATATCCAGCGCCTGATTGAAGCGCAGCGCGAGCTGATGCGTGCCGTTTCGCATGAATTGCGTACGCCAGTAGCGCGGATTCGCTTTGGCGTAGAAATGATGGCCGATGAAGATGACTACGATTATCGCCTGCAACAGGTCGAACAGATTGATAAAGATATTGAAGCGCTGAATACCTTGATTGACGAGATCATGACCTATGCCAAACTGGAACAGGGCATGCCGTCGATTGAGTTTGAGCAGATTGATCTGTATGACGTACTGAATCAGGTGGCACAAGAAACTGAGGCGCTGAAAACCCAAAAAATCATTGAATTACATCCAATGCCTGTTGCAGTCACGGTAGAGGCGGAGCGTCGCTATCTGCATCGTGTGATTCAGAATCTGGTGGGGAATGCCATCCGTTATTGTGATCATAAAATCTTGATTAGCGGTGGTCTGGACCAAGATGGTCAGGCCTATGTTTGCGTTGAAGATGACGGGCCGGGGATTCCGGAAATAGATCGTGCCCGAATTTTTGAAGCCTTTGCCCGACTGGATGATAGTCGTACCCGTGCTTCGGGTGGTTATGGTTTAGGTTTGTCGATTGTCAGCCGGATTGCGTACTGGTTTGGTGGCACGATTCAGGTTGATCAAAGTCCGACCCTGGGTGGCGCGCGTTTTACCATGACCTGGCCAGCACAACGTTATGTCAAGAAGAGTAAGCGCAAGATGCTAGAAAAAAAGCCTGAGGAAGCAAGTGATCATTTAGCTTGATATTGTGTGAATGATTTTAGTCATAAAAAACGATGCATCGGCATCGTTTTTTTATTGGGAGAAATTTTATTCCTGAATGGTCGCATCAGGTTCAATGAGTGATTTACCCTCTTTTAAGCTTTGTAGCGCTTCAGGATTAAAGTCGATCAACAGTTTGGTATTTTTCGCATCGACGTTATAGCGCTGAATCAGTTTCTGGTCGCCTGATAAGGTTTCGACTTTATATTCGTCAGCGATATTCATAATACCATCCAGATTGATGCTGGAGGAAGCGTGATCCTCTTGAAAAAGTGCGTGGATGTCACGTAAGTCAAAAGCGGCCTGGCTTATACTGGGATTTTTCTGGATGTAATTTTCTATATGTCGAACCAGTAATTGAGCAAATAAAAAATAATTCGGCTTATGGGAAAAGCGTAGAGACATGCAAGGACTCCTTATTGTTACTTTATTAATGTCATGATGTGGTTTAGAAATAGAAATAACATATTCTGAATCAGTCCGTTGAGCATGTTGCAAAAAGACACAATTGCCAATCTAAGATTAGCAAGTGGCTGTAGGGGGTAAATCAGCAGTTAAATGTAAAAAATCACATTAAATATCAAGTTAAATCAAATAGTTTGAAAGAAAAAATAGTTGTTAAAATAAGTTTTTATCCGATTTAACTTGGATTCAATAGTGAAAAGGACTATATCTAAATGGGTGGGCGAGAAAAGCAACTTATCGATCAGCCTATTTTCTGGTAGCGCTATTTATAAAAAAATTAATAGATAATTAAAATTTAATTTAGGAAAACGATTAAAACGAATTCTGAATGATTAAAGTCAAATTAAATGCTGAAATGTCTAAAAAATCATCCCAAAGACTAAGGCTTATAAACTAGCAAGTGAAATCCAAAATCAGGTACAATTGGCGGGATTAATTTTGTGTTTGGTGTATTTGAAGGCCAATACATACATTCTTTGTTAACAAATAGGCCTGCCAGGAGTTATCCCCGCATGAGTGCTATTACTCCATACGAATGGGCAATTATTGCCTTCGTGATCGGCGTTACATTTTTATGCGTCTTTATGCTGACCGTCCCGTTACTCCTTGGGGGTAAATCATGGGGCCGTGCCAAGCAGGAGCAGTTTGAGTCAGGTGTTGTTGGTGCAGGTGGTGCTCGTATCCGCTTGTCTGCAAAATTCTATTTAGTTGCAATTTTCTTCGTGGTGTTTGATTTAGAAGCACTTTATCTATATGCATGGGCGGTTTCTGTTCGTGAAGTAGGTTGGATTGGTTTTGCAGCTGCAGCTATCTTTATTTTAGTTTTACTTGTTGGTTTGGTTTACGAATTATCCACAGGCGCACTCAATTGGGCACCTTCAGACAGACGTAAGGCCGCAGGAATTAAAGCTAAGATTGGTTCGCCAAATATGGATCTAGCAGAAATTACGCGCTTTAACTCAATTGAAGAATTGGTAATCGACCCTACAGGTCAAATCCCAGCTCAATCCTCTGGTCGTGTGAAAAGCTCACCGGCTAAATCATCTGATAAGGAGTAAGACGGGATGAAATATACATTAACCCGTGCGAATCCGGATGCTGATCAATATCCACTTCAAGAACGTATCCTTGTAGAAGATCCGTTACTAGAAGAAGAAGTGAATAAAAATGTATTCATGACTCGTTTAGAGGATGTGGTACATACAGCAGTCAACTGGGGTCGTAAAAACTCAGTTTGGCCGTTTAACTTCGGTACATCATGTTGTTATGTGGAATATGCGACGACCTTAACCGGCGTGCATGACTTGTCGCGTTTTGGTGCCGAGGTTATTCGTGCTTCACCGCGTCAGGCAGATTTAATGATTGTGGCGGGTACCTGCTTTGTAAAAATGGCACCAGTAATTCAACGTCTGTATGAACAGATGCTTGAACCGAAATGGGTCATTTCCATGGGTGCATGTGCCAACTCAGGTGGTATGTACGACATTTATTCAGTGGTACAGGGTGTGGATAAAATCATTCCTGTCGATGTGTATATTCCAGGCTGTCCACCACGTCCTGAAGCTTTGATTCAGGCATTAATGCTGTTGCAAGACCAGATTCAACTCGAGCGTCGTCCGCTTTCTGCGGTGATCGGTGATGATCTTAAGCCAGTGTATAAGCCAAAGATGATGCCGGAACGTGACCGTAAGAAAGATCAGCGTGTTGCTGTGAAGAACTTGCGCTCGATGGATGAAATTAAATAATTTAAACGACTGGTCTTTTTTGCTGCACCCGCTATGGGTGTAATTGTCGTTTAGGTTGACTGAATTTGTATTAAATAGGAAGCCAAGCCAATGGCTGAAACTGACATTGCTATGCCAGAATCAACTCCAGTTGATTCACGCCCAGCATTTGCGATCATTGAAGAACTCAAAACCAAATTTGGTGAGAACTTCTATGTGCAAACGACTTTCGAGGATTTCCCGACAGTCTGGGTTGAGCGCGCACGTGTACAAGACGTTTTAATGTTCTTGCGTACAGTGTCACGTCCTTACGTGATGTTGTTCGACCTGTCTGCGGTAGATGAGCGTCTACGTACCCACCGCGACGGTTTACCTGCGTCTGACTTCACAGTGTTCTATCACCTGTTGTCGCTCGAGCGTAATACTGACATTCGTATTAAAGTTGCTTTAGCTGAAAGTGATCTGAATCTTCCGACTGCAACCAACATCTGGCCAAATGCCAACTGGTACGAACGTGAAGCTTACGATATGTTCGGGATCAATTTCGAAGGGCATCCAATGCTCCGTCGGATCTTGTTACCGACCTATTGGGAAGGTCATCCGCTCCGTAAAGAATATTCTGCACGTGCGACCGAATATACGCCGTATTTGCAAGACAAGGCCAAGCAGGACTACGAACAGGAACATCTTCGTTTCGTACCTGAAGATTGGGGTATGAAGCGCGGTAATGCCGATGAAGACTTCATGTTCCTGAACTTGGGTCCTAACCATCCATCTGCGCACGGTGCATTCCGTGTGATCTTGCAGCTGGACGGTGAAGAAGTGAAAGACTGTGTGCCTGATATCGGCTATCACCACCGTGGTGTGGAAAAGATGGCTGAACGTCAGACCTGGCATTCATTCATTCCGTATACCGACCGTGTCGACTACTTGGGTGGTTGTGCGCAAAACATGCCTTATGTGATGGGCGTGGAGCAAATGGCTGGTATTACTGTGCCGGACCGTGCGCAATGTATCCGCGTGATGATGTCGGAACTGTTCCGAATCAATAACCACTTGCTGTTTATCGGTACTGCGATTCAGGATGCCGGCGGTATGACGCCTGTATTCTATATGTTCGCTGACCGTCAAAAAATCTATGACGCGATCGAAGCGATCACCGGTTACCGTATGCACCCGGCTTGGTTCCGTATCGGTGGTACTGCGCACGACCTGCCAAACAACTGGCAGCACCTGATTCGCGAAATCCTTGAATGGATGCCGAAACGTATGAATGAATACTACACGGCTGCTTTACGCAACTCGGTATTCATGGGTCGTACTCAAGGTGTCGCGCAATATGATGCGAAATCTGCATTGGCATGGGGTGTGACGGGTACAGGTCTGCGTGCCACAGGTATTGATTTTGATGTGCGTAAATATCGTCCGTACAGCGGTTACGAAAACTACGACTTCGAGGTTCCTTTAGAGTACGAAGGCGATGCTTATGCACGTGTCATGGTGCATTTCCGTGAAATCGAAGAATCACTGAAAATTGTCAAGCAGTGTCTAGACAACATGCCGTCTGGTGCCTATAAGGCAGACCATCCACTGGCTGTTCCACCACCAAAAGACAAGACATTACAAGATATTGAAACTTTGATTACGCACTTCCTGAGCGTATCTTGGGGTCCTGTAATGCCGGCGGGTGAAGCATCTGTGATGGCGGAAGTGGTGAAAGGTGCATCGAACTACTACTTGACTTCAGACAAGTCGACCATGAGTTACCGTACCCGTATTCGTACACCAACCTTCACGCATTTACAGCAAATGCCTTCTGTGATTAACGGCAGCTTAATGTCGGATTTAATCATTTATTTAGCGACCATTGACGTCGTAATGGCTGACGTGGATCGCTAAGGGGTAAACGCATTATGATGATTTTGACTGATAAAAAGCCACGTGTGAATGTTGAAGGAATTTTGACTGCGGACGAAATTCACGATATCGAACATCACATGGGTCATTATCCGTACCCACGTGCAGCGTGTCTGGATGCGCTGAAGTGTGTACAACGCCGTAATGGCTGGGTAGATGATGCGCAAATGAATGCCATCGCACAAATGCTGAGCATGAGTGTTGCAGACCTGGAAGGCGTTGCAACCTTCTATAACCGTATTTACCGTCAGCCGGTCGGTCGTCACGTGATTTTGTTATGTGATTCGATTGCCTGCTTCCTGATGGGTGCGGAAACTCTGGCAGAAGCATTCCAGCGTGAATTGGGCATTCAGTTTGGTCAAACGACTGCAGATGGTCGTTTTACCCTGCTGCCAATTTGCTGCCTGGGCAACTGTGACAAAGGTCCAACCTTAATGATTGATGAAGACACGCATGGTCTGGTTGAAGTGACTTCGGTGAAACAGCTGTTGGAGAAGTATGTATGAATACTGAACCAAAACCAATTTATGGCGACGGTAACCCGGAAACGCATCCATTGACTTGGCGTTTAAGCAAGCAGGCCAATGTTCGTAATGCAGATGATTACGAAGCGCTGGAAGGCTATGCAGGCTTTAAAAAAGCCCTGTCGATGCCGCCTAAAGATGTATTAGACGTGGTTAAGGCAGCGACGGTAAAAGGTCGTGGTGGTGCAGGCTTCCCGGCAGGCATCAAGTGGTCGCTTATGGCACCAAATGACAACTCAGGTCCACGTTACCTGATTTGTAATGCCGATGAGATGGAACCAGGTACGTTCAAAGACCGTCTGTTGATGGAAGACCTTCCGCATCAGTTGATCGAAGGCATGCTGATTGCAGGCTATACGCTGGAAGCAACCCATGGTTATATCTTTATCCGTGGCGAGTACATCGAAGCTGCAAAATATCTCAATGAAGCTTTAGAGCAAGTTCGTGCCAAAGGCTACCTGGGTGACAACATCCTGGGTACTGGCTGGAACTTCGAGTTGCACGTGCATACCGGTGCAGGCCGTTATATCTGTGGTGAAGAAACTGCATTGATTAACTCGCTTGAAGGTCGCCGTGCCAACCCGCGTACCAAACCGCCATTCCCGCAGGTTGCAGGTGCTTGGGGACGTCCTACCATTGTCAACAACGTAGAGACCTACAACAACTTGCCAGCAATCATGCTGCGTGGCCCTGAATGGTATATCGGCTTATCTGCGGGTAAATCGAAAGATCCAGGCACCAAAATTTATGGTGCTTCAGGCAAGGTGAAATTTCCTGGTCTTTGGGAGCTTCCATTCGGTACTACAGCGCGTGAAGTGATTGAAGATCATGCGGGTGGTATGCGTGACGGCTTGAAACTGAAAGCTTGGTTACCGGGTGGTGCATCAACTGACTTCCTGGCGGCTGAACATATCGATCTTCCGATGGATGCGGAAAGCATCATGAAAGCAGGTTCTCGTCTAGGGACTTGTTTATTGATGGTGGTTGATGAAACTCAATGTATGGTTTCAGCAACGCGTAACCTTGAAGAATTCTTTGCACGCGAATCATGTGGTTTCTGTACACCTTGCCGTGATGGCTTGCCTTGGGCTGTGAAAGCGTTAAAAGCGCTGGAAAATGGCACAGGTAAACAGGAAGATATCGATCACTTACAAGAACTGACGCGTAAGCTTTGGATCGGTAAGACTTTCTGTGCCCACGCACCGGGTGCAATGGAACCGTTAATGGGCGCACTCAAACATTTCCGTGGCGAATTTGAAGCGAAGGTAGTCAATGCCGCAGCTCAAGTTAGCTCCGTAGAACAAGCTTAAGGAATTCGACTATGGCTACAATTCATGTCGATGGCAAATCGTATGAAGTCAACGGCTCGGAAAACTTGCTACAAGCATGTTTGAGTCTTGGCATTGATATCCCATACTTTTGTTGGCATCCGTCCTTAGGTTCTGTCGGTTCTTGCCGTCAATGTGCCGTGACTCAATACGCGAATCCGGAAGATACCCGTGGTCGTTTGGTCATGTCATGTATGACGCCTGCTGCTGACAATACCTACATCTCGATTGAAGACAAAGAAGCAAAAGATTTCCGTGCTTCGATTGTTGAATTCTTGATGACCAACCACCCGCACGACTGTCCAGTCTGTGAAGAAGGTGGTCACTGTCATTTACAAGATATGACGGTGATGACGCAGCATGACCGTCGTCGCTACCGTTTCACCAAACGTACCCATTACAACCAGGAGCTAGGCTCATTCATTTCCCACGAAATGAACCGTTGTATCGCGTGTTACCGTTGTGTGCGTTATTACAAAGACTATGCAGGTGGTACGGACTTCGGCGTGTATGCCAACGCATCACGTGTCTATTTCGGCCGTCCTGAATCAGGCACTCTAGAATCTGAATTCTCGGGTAACCTGACTGAAGTATGTCCAACAGGTGTATTCACCGATAAAACCCATTCGGCACGTTATAACCGTAAGTGGGACATGCAGTATGCGCCAAGCGTATGCCAAGGCTGTTCTTCAGGTTGTAACATATCTCCGGGTGAGCGTTATGGCGAACTTCGCCGCGTAGAAAACCGTTTTAACGGTGAAGTGAACCAATACTTCCTGTGCGACAAAGGCCGTTTTGGTACGGGTTATGTCAACCGTGAAGACCGTCCGCGTCAACCACAATTCCGTAAAGGTGCAACTGTTGAAACTGTTTCAGTGGATACAGCACTTGATACGGTAATTGCAAATATCCAGGACAAAAAAGTTTTGGGTATCGGTTCACCGCGTGCATCACTTGAATCTAACTTCGCGCTTCGTGAGCTGGTTGGTCAAGAGAACTTCTCAACCGGTCTGTCTCAAAAAGAGCAAAACCTGGTTGAACTTGCAGCTTCAATCATGCAAACCGAGGGTGTTTACAACCCGAACATGCGTGAAATTGAAAGCTATGATGCAGTTCTGATCTTAGGTGAAGACTTAACGCAAACTGCGCCTCGTATGGCTTTATCTGTTCGCCAAGCTGCGAAAAATAAAGGCAAAGAGATGGCGGCAGAGCGCCGTACGCAAGAATGGTTGGCTGAACCGGTACAACGTATTGCCCAAGATGCGAAATCTCCGATTTACATCCTGGCTGCAACACAAACCCGTTTGTCTGACGTTGCTGAAGGCGAAGTGGTTGCTTCTCCAAACGATATCGCGCGTTTAGGTTTTGCAGTTGCTGCAGCAGTTGCGGGTGAAACGATTCTTGGTTTAGATGACGATGCCAAAGCATTTGCACAAACCATTGCGGACACTTTAAAAGCTGCGAAGAAACCACTGATTATCTCGGGCACAAGCTTGCAAGATCCTGCCATTATGGAAGCTGCTGCACAAGTTGCACAGAATCTGGGTAATGCAGGTCTGACCTTGACGGTTCCTGAAGTGAACTCGATGGGTATGGCGATCTTTGGTGGTCAAAGCCTAGAGCAAGCATTTGCACAAGATTACGATACTGTAATTGTGGTTGAAAATGACCTTTACCGTCGTCTTCCTGCTGCACAGGTCGATGCTGCACTTGCAGGTAAAGATGTGATCGTACTGGATCACTCTGAAACTGAAACAGTGAAAAAAGCCGACATCGTGCTTTCTGCTGCATCGTTTGCTGAAGGTGATGGTACTGTCGTTTCTCAAGAAGGCCGTGCACAACGTTTCTACCAAGTGTATGACCCAAGCTACTACAATCCTGAATTGGCGATCAAGGAGTCTTGGCGCTGGTTACACGCTCTGGAAACAGGCGTAAAAGGCAAAGCGATTTCTTGGACTTTACTGGATGATGTGATCGAGTCAGTGGCGAAAAACGTTCCTGCGCTTGAAGGCATTCTGGATGTTGCACCTGATGCGGGCTTCCGTGTTCATGGCTTGAAAGTGGCACGTGAACCACGTCGTTACTCAGGTCGTACTTCAATGCGTTCGCCATTGTCTGTACATGAGCCAAAACAGCCAACAGATATTGATTCTGCATTAACGTTCTCGATGGAAGGTTATGTCGGAGACCAGACTCCATCGCCACTGGTTCCATTTGCATGGTCTGCAGGCTGGAACTCGCCACAAGCTTGGAACAAGTTCCAGGAAACTGTAGGTGGTTCACTGAAAGGTGGTGATTCAGGCGTTCGTTTATTCGACCGTTTGGCAAAACGTCCGGCACGTACATTCGTTGCACCGGCACCTGTTCTGGTCAATGCGGAAAGCTTCCGTCTGGTACCGATGCACCACATCTTTGGTTCAGGTGAGTTCACGGTAAAAACACCAGCGATGGAAACACGTATTCCTGAAGCGGTATTTGCAGTGGGTGAGCAGGATGCAGCACGCCTGAATGTTCAAGATGGTCAGACAATCACGGTGAAAGCAGGTGAGACGTCAATCGTTCTTCCAGTTCAAGTGATTGAATATTTACCGACAGGTTATATTGGCTACCCAATCGGTCTGGCACCGATGGTATCTCTTGCAGAGCCTGTTTCAGTCGCGGTAGGAGTGTAATTCATGGAACAAGAATTAATCCGTCAAACGCCGCTGTGGGCTGAAAACTGGCCAATTGCCTATTCAGTCATTCAAGCGATTGTGATCTTGCTGGTTGTAGTGCTGATCGCTGCGTTGATGTCTTTTATTGAACGTCGTTTACTCGGCTTGTGGCAAGACCGTTACGGTCCGAACCGTGTTGGTCCGGGTGGTATTTTCCAGATTGTTGCCGACATGCTGAAAATCATGTTCAAGGAAGACTGGACACCTAAGTTTGCTGACAAATTGACTTTCCGTATGGCTCCAGCAGTTGCGATGGCAACTGCGGTGCTGTCGTTCATGGTTATTCCTGTATCACCTTATTTAGGTGTAGCAGACATGAACATCGGCCTGTTGTTCTTTATGGCAATGGCCGGTATTGCAGTTTATGCAGTCCTGTTCGGTGGCTGGTCATCAAACAATAAATATGCCTTACTGGGCGGTTTACGTTCTGCAGCTCAAACCATTTCTTATGAGGTGTTCTTGGGTATCTCGTTGATGGGTGTAGTGGCAATTGCCGGTTCATTCAACATGCGTGAAATCGTTGAAGCGCAAAAAGATGTCTGGTTTGTGATTCCTCAGTTCCTTGGCTTCCTGATCTTTGTGGTTGCAGGTGTTGCGGTAACGCATCGTCACCCATTTGACCAACCAGAAGCAGAACAGGAATTGGCAGAAGGTTACCATGTTGAATACGGCGGTATGAAGTGGGGGATGTTCTTCGTTGCGGAATACGTCAACGTGGTACTGATCTCTGCATTGATCGTGACTTTATTCTTTGGTGGCTGGCTTGCGCCATTCAACCTTGATATTCCGTTCCTTCCAGCAGCATTCTGGTTCATTATCAAAACAGCATTCTTTGTAATGATGTTTGTACTGGCGCGTGGTTCATTAATGCGTCCACGTTATGACCAGGTGATGAACTTTGGTTGGAAAATTTGCTTGCCATTGGCGTTGGTTAACCTTTTGGTAACTGGTGCTGTGATTCTGATGAATCAGGCCTAAGACAGCAGGGAGAACAAAATGTTTAAATTTCTAGCTGGATTCGGGTCAATCGTTCGTTCGTTGTGGATGGTGTTCAGCCACGCAACACGTAAACGTGACACCATTTTATATCCGGAAGTGCCGGCCGAAGAAATCGTGCCACCACGCTTCCGTGGTCGTATCGTATTGACGCGCGACCCTGATGGCGAAGAACGCTGTGTGGCATGTAACTTGTGTGCGGTTGCCTGTCCGGTAGGCTGTATTTCACTACAAAAAGCAGAACGTGAAGATGGTCGTTGGTATCCGGAATTTTTCCGTATCAACTTCTCGCGTTGTATTTTCTGCGGTATGTGTGAAGAAGCGTGTCCAACCACTGCGATTCAGATGACCCCGGACTTCGAGCTTGGCGAATATGTTCGTCAGGACCTGGTCTATGAAAAAGAACACCTGCTAATTTCTGGTCCTGGTAAATATCCTGACTATAACTTCTACCGTGTAACCGGTATGGCAGTTGCAGGCAAGGACAAAGGTCAAGCACAGCGTGAAAGTGCACCTGTTGATGTACGGAGTCTATTACCATGATGTGGCCATTTTATTTAATGGCCCTCGTGGCCATTGTCTCTACGGTTCGCGTGGTGACTAACGCGAATCCGGTACATGCTTTATTAAGTCTGATCGTGTCATTGCTTGCAGTCGCAGGCATGTTCCTGATCGTCGGTGCGCCATTCGCTGGTGCGCTGGAAGTAATTGTTTATGCGGGTGCGATCATGGTGTTGTTCGTGTTCGTGGTGATGATGCTGAACTTGGGTGAGCAGACCGTTGAACAAGAACGCAAATGGTTGACTTCATCGGCTTGGGCTTATCCGGCGTTGATGAGCTTCCTGATCGGTTTGGTGCTGGTATGGGTATTAAACTCTGATTACACACAAGCTTCACTGGTAATGGGTACAGAAATGGTAGGCCCGAAAGCAGTGGGTCAAGCACTCTTTACGCAATACTTGTTGTTGGTTGAAGTTGCCGCGATGTTATTGCTTGCTGCATTAGTAGCTGCATTCCATTTGGGTAAACGTGAACCAGATGCAGAAGAGGAAAAAGAATAATGGGCAACATCCCTTTAGAGCATGGTTTGATCGTTGCATCTATTCTCTTTGCACTGGGTTTTTACGGTGTAATGGTGCGACGCAACCTACTATTTATTTTAATGAGCCTTGAAATCATGATGAACGCTGCTGCTTTAGCGTTCGTCCTGGCGGGCAGTGCATGGGCACAGCCAGATGGTCAGATCATGTTTATCCTGATCCTGACGCTTGCTGCGGCAGAGGCTTGTATTGGTCTTGCGATCGTCCTTCAGTTCTATCATCGCTTCCATCACCTGGATGTGGATGCTGCTAGTGAGATGCGCGGATGAGTTATTTATATCTAACAATTTTATTTCCGCTCATTGGTTTTGTCCTGTTAGCGGCGGGGCGCAACAAGCTTCCGGAATCTGTTGCAGCGATGATTGGTGTGGGTGCAGTCGGTTTATCTGCACTGTTCGCACTGATTGCAGGTATGGACTTTGTTAACAATGGTTCAACTGCAGTAGTACAACATCTTTGGACTTGGTTCAGTGTTGGCAGTTTTGCTCCGGGCATCAGCTTGCAGCTGGATGGCTTGTCTTTATTGATGCTGGGCATGGTCACTGGTGTGGGTTTCTTAATTCACATCTTTGCATCATGGTATATGCGCGGTGAAGAAGACTTTGCACGTTTCTTCTCTTACTTCAACCTGTTCGTTGCCAGCATGTTATTGCTGGTATTGGGTGACAACCTGGCGTTGTTATTCCTGGGTTGGGAAGGCGTAGGTCTGTGTTCATACCTGTTGATCGGTTATTACTACCAGAACCCGGCAAACGGTCTGGCGGCAATCAAGGCATTTACTGTGACCCGTATTGGTGACGTATTCCTGCTGATTGCCATGTTCCTGATCTTCCAGCAATTCGGTACCTTGAACATTCAGTACATCGTCGAAAATGCGGCGACTGTAATGATGCAAAGTTCATCTCTGACCATCTGGACAGCATTGCTCTTATTCTTGGGTGCGGCAGGTAAATCTGCACAGATTCCACTGCAAACATGGTTAGCCGATGCGATGGCAGGTCCGACACCTGTTTCTGCATTGATCCATGCTGCAACGATGGTAACAGCGGGTGTTTACCTGTGCTGCCGTCTGTTCGCAGTCTTTGAACTTGCGCCAGAAGTGATGGTATTTATTTCGATCACAGGTGCGGTGACTTTGCTTGTGGCTGGTTTTGCTGCACTGGTTCAAACCGACATCAAACGTATTCTGGCTTACTCAACTATGAGTCAGCTCGGTTATATGTTTATGGCGGTAGGTGCTGAAGCATACCAAGCAGGTCTGTTCCATATGCTGACTCACGCATTCTTCAAGGCATTATTGTTCTTGTCGTCTGGTGCGGTGATTCTGGCTTACCATCACGAACAAAACATCTTCAAGATGGGCGGTCTGTTCTACAAGAACAAATTCCTGTTTGCATGTTTCGCGATTGGTGGCGGTGCATTGGCAGCGATTCCATTCCTGACGATTGGTTTCTTCTCAAAAGATGCGATTCTTGCTGCAGTCTGGACGCAAAGTCATATTGCTGGTTTACCAGTGTATAACACGCTGTACTGGGTCGGTGTTGCAGGTGCATTCTTAACCTCTATTTATACATTCCGTTTAATTTGGGTTGTATTCTTTGGCAAAGAAAACACACCTTATCATGAAATCCAAGGTGCAACTTACTGGGCGCCACTGGCAATTCTTGCTGTACTTTCAACAGGTCTGGCGATCGTCCTAAAAGCACCGGTAATGAGCATTCTGGATGCTGCACAAATTCCAGCCTTCATTATTCCTGAAGCGCTTGAAGCAGGTGCACATGGTGCTGAATACATCGCAATTGCTGTTGCTTTGACAGGTCTTGCAGTGGGTGTCGTACTGTTCGCTTTTGCTTACAATGCAGTCAAACGTTTTGCAGCCACTTCTGTAGGTGCTGGCCTGGTCAACATCTGCCGTAATGCATTAGGTTTCGATACGCTGTATGACCTCATTTTCGTGAAGCCATATTTAATGTTCGCGAAGATCTTTGGTCGTGATCCAATTGATGGCCTATGGCTGGTACTTCCTGCACTTGTTAAAGGTGGTCACAGCTTTACAAGTTCACGTCAAACCGGTTCACTGCGTGAATATGCATCTAGTATGGGGCTCGGTGTCGTTGTCCTACTGATGATCTTGATCGTGATTCAGGTCGTGGGGAAATAAAATGGAAGCTCCAAACAATATTATTTTGCCGGCTCTGATCCTCATTCCGTTCATTGCAGGTTTCATATGCTGGTTGGTCGATAAACTCGACCAACACTTGCCGCGTTATATCGCGCTGATCGGTATGCTGGTGACCTTGGTCTTGACCATAGTCCTTTGGCAGACTGGTACTTACAACTATGAATTAGGCGGTGCTACACCTTCGTGGGCTGCCGAATTCAAATTGCCTTGGATTCAAACCCTGGGCATTAACATTCACTTAGCAGTGGATGGTTTATCACTTCTTATGGTTGGCTTGACTGCACTCCTGGGTGTATTGGCAGTAGGCTGTTCATGGGGCGAGATTCAAAAGAACGTTGGTTTCTTCCACTTGAACCTTTTATGGTCTTTAGGTGGTGTCATCGGTGTGTTTCTGGCGATTGACTTATTCCTGTTCTTCTTCTTCTGGGAGATGATGCTGGTGCCGATCTACTTCCTGATTGCCCTTTGGGGTCATAAAGGGGCAGAGGGCAAGTCACGTGTTTATGCAGCTAACAAGTTCTTCATTTACACGCAGGTTGCCGGTTTGGTGATGCTGATTGGTATCCTTGGTCTGGTGACTGTGGGCTATACTATGACTGGCGAAATCCGTTTCGACTACAACTATCTATTAGGTGTGGCGAATACGCTTGACGCTCAGGCGCCAGCGGTGGCTTATGCATTCATGATCTGTTTATTCATCGGTTTTGCGGTAAAACTTCCAGTTTTCCCATTACACGGCTGGTTACCAGATGCGCATGCGCAAGCACCAACAGCGGGTTCTGTCGATCTTGCAGGTATCTTGATTAAGACTGCGGCGTACGGTTTATTACGTTTCGTGATTCCGTTCTTCCCGGCAGCGTCTGCACAGTTTGCAGACTTCGCAATCATTCTTGGTTTAATCGGTATTTTCTACGGTGCTTGGTGTGCTTTCCAGCAAACCGACATGAAACGCCTGTTGGCTTATACCTCTATTTCACACATGGGCTTCGTTTTACTTGCGATCTACGCAGGTAACATCCTGACCTTCCAAGGTCTGATGATCATGATGTTGGCACATGGTATTTCATCTGCTGCACTGTTCATTATGTGTGGTCAGGTATATGAGCGTGTGCATACGCGTGATATGCGTTTGATGGGTGGTATGCGTGGTCAATTCCCGTATCTTGCATTCTTCCTGATGTTCTTCGTTGCGGCGTTGGTTGGTATTCCAGGTCTAGGTAACTTCATTGGTGAGTTCCTGATCCTGATGGGTGCTTATGCGAAATTTCCGGCGTTTACCATTCTTGCGGCAATCAGCTTGGTATTTGCGGGTTTGTACGGTTTGATCCTGATTCACAAAGCCCTGTTTGGTGTACCAAATGAAGCACAACAGCAGCACTATACAAATCCATTAAAAGATCTAAATGCACGTGAAATCGCATTATTGTTGATCTGTGCGTTTGGTCTACTTTGGCTTGGTCTATATCCACAAAGCTTCCTTGACGTTTCTAACTCAAGCATGGCGTGGTTAGCGAATAGCTACATTCCAGTTCAAGAAGTGGTTGAAGTTGCTGATCAAGTAACGACTCAACTTGAAAATGTGGAGATCCAATAAGCCATGAACTTCACAATGTCTTTTTCTGAGCTTATGCCTCTAGCACCTGTGATGATCGTGTCGTTAACTGCGATCGTCGTGATGTTGCTGACCGCAATCAAGCGTAACCATAACTTGGTGGCTACCACCACGGTGATTGGTTTAAACCTTGCTGCGTTCTATATCATTTTCGTTTTGTTGGCAGGCGTGTTTGCACCTGCCAACGTGATGAATCTGTTCATCGTAGATCCATTTACGATGCTGTACCAGTTTGTGATCCTGATTGCTGCACTTGCATGTGCAACGCTATCTCACGCGTATATCGAAACCTATAAAGATAACCGTGAAGAGTTATATATCCTGATGCTGACATCCGTTGCGGGTGCCATGCTAATGGTGGCTAGCTCACACTATGCATCATTCTTTATCAGCCTTGAGTTGATGTCGATTCCTGTATATGGCTTGTTGGCATATACACATCAACGTTCTCAATCGCTTGAAGCGGGTGTGAAATATCTGGTGCTTTCAGCAACTGCGTCAGCAATGCTGCTCATGGGTATGGCATATATTTATGCATATACAGGTACTTTAAGTTTCGTGGCTGAACCAGGCAAACTGTTTACTGTATTCAGTCAACCGGCTGTCGTGATTGGTCTGGCATTAATTGTATTTGCAGTAGCATTTAAATTATCGCTGGCACCATTCCACAAATGGACACCAGACGTATATGCTGGTGCACCAGCGCCAATCGCGACTTTCCTTGCGACTGTTGCGAAAGTAGCCATGATTGGTCTGTTTGTTCGTTATGCGTTGTCTTCGGGTCTAATTCTGGCAGACAGCTTCGTCACGATCATCTCAATTATTGCGGTTCTGTCTATCCTTGCAGGTAACTTGCTGGCGGTTCGCCAAGTGAACTTGAAACGTATCTTGGCATACTCTTCAATTGCACACTTTGGTTATTTGCTGGTTGCCATCGTAAGTTCACGTAATACGGATTTCTTACAAGTTCAAGGTTTCGCGACTTTTGAAAGTGTAAACGTCTACGTGATGACTTATGTATTAACCACGATCGGTGCGTTCGGTGTTGTTACGCTGATGTCTAGTCCGTATAACAATACGGATGAAGCGGGTAGTCTGGCTGAATACCGTGGTTTGTTCTGGCGCCGTCCAGTATTAACTGCTGTATTGACAGTGATGATGCTGTCTCTTGCAGGTATTCCTTTAACTGCCGGCTTTATCGGTAAGTTCCTGGTAATTAAAACTGCGGTTGCAGGCGAAGCCTGGTTCCTGACTGCGATGGTTATCTTGGGTTCTGGTATCGGTTTGTACTACTACCTACGTGTGATGGTTGTGCTTTACATGACACCACCTGAAACACCACGTCTAGATGCGGTGAATCATTGGGGTCAAAAAGTGGGCGGTATCATGGTACTTCTTGCTGCGCTTGCGGTACTTGTGATCGGTGTCTACCCAGATCCAGTAATTGCAGTATCTAAATATGCATTCTTTGCCATGTCACCTGAATTGCAACAGTTCATTTTCACTTTGGTTCAAAGTGGTTTTAACTAATATCTGCAAAGATTGACGTTATTACAAAAAAGCCTCCATGATTGGGGGCTTTTTTATTTATACAAATCAATAAAAGCCTTTATAATAGCGGAAATTTATCTTTAACCTTTTAGGTGTTCTCCCGTGGCAATCCATGAAATCCGTCATCCACTCATTCGACATAAGCTTGGTTTACTCCGTCGTGCAGATATTAGTACCAAAAATTTCCGTGAGTTAGCTCAAGAAGTGACCATGCTTCTGACTTATGAAGCAACTAAAGACCTGCCAATGGTTGAACATGATATTGATGGCTGGAATGGTGCTGTTACAGTTGACCGTATTGCGGGTAAAAAAATCACGGTTGTGCCAATTCTACGTGCCGGTATTGGTATGCTCGACGGTTTCCTGAACCTGATTCCAAGTGCAAAAGTATCAGTACTTGGTTTAGAGCGTGATGAAGAAACTCTGGAAGCACGTACCTATTATAAAAAACTGGTTCCAGACGTACAAAACCGTATCGCGATGATCATTGATCCAATGTTGGCGACTGGTTCTTCTTTAGTGGCTGCCATTGATGTACTGAAAGCCAGCGGCTGTAAAGATATTCGTGTGATGGTTCTGGTTGCTGCACCAGAAGGCATTAAGCGTGTAGAAGCTACGCATCCGGATGTGGTGATTTTTACTGCTTCTATCGATAATGGCTTAAATGAAAATGGTTATATCGTTCCAGGTCTTGGCGATGCTGGCGATAAAATCTTTGGTTCAGTTCAAAAAGACTAATTTTTGAATATGATGAAAAAAGGGGCTACTACAGCCTCTTTTTTATATAATGTAGACAGGGCATTTTCAGGATAGGACAATAGCATGAAAGATGAATTGTATCAGGGCAAAATCAAACAGTATGACCCTGCCAAAGGTTTCGGTTTTATTGGCTGCGCTGAGGGAGATGTATTCTTCCATATTTCAGACTTCCCTGCAGCAGAAGGCGAGCCAAAACGCAATGAACGCGTGAAATTTAATGTTGTTGAAAATGGCGATAAGTACAAAGCGATTAAGATTGAACGTGTCGAAGACAACTCAAAGAAAGCTAAAAAAACCAAAGTGGCGACACACAATAAATCAATTACATCGGTATTGTTAAACAACTTCCGCGGTTAATAGATAATCTTCATACTTAAATCGTGTTTAGTCACATTTAAAAAGAGGCTTTCGAGCCTCTTTTTTATAGTGCCACCGCTTACATATTCAAAGAGACAGATAACACATAAAAAATCCACCAAATAGCAACAATGCTGAGCATTTCCTTTGGCTTAGAATACAAATTAAATGAATTCTATAGAGAAAAGTGTCATGTTTACGGATGGAAAAATTAAAACTTACGATTCCGAACGTGGTATGGGTACTTTGGAGTTGGTAGGGGAAGCTCAAGAGTTAAGTTTCAAGTTACAGGATCTACCTTCGCCTGAAATTGAGCCACAAATTGGAAAGCGGCTTAAATTTAGTATCATTCCTCAACAAGAAAGCATGACCTTAGACAACATGGTACGTCTAGATATTAAAGCGCAGGATGAATTTGTGCCAGAAGTCGTCGCCTTGCAATCCTTGGCACCCACAGTCGCTGTTCCTGTACGTAATTCACTTTTCTTTAGTCCGACCCTATGGCTGGCATTGGCATCAGCTGTTGGTTTTATGATTTTTGGCGAAGTATAAATAAAAACAGAAATTTTATTTTTTTACTTTTAACTAGGGATCTATTCTTCCGCCATAAGATGCACTTCTAGTTTTTATGTTTCTGCTTTAGAGAATTTTACAAAAGATTTTCAGTCTCTTTTTGATTACAATCATAAAAAATATTAAAGATAAGAGCGAATTATGTTTCAAGAGGGGAAAATCAAAACCTATAACGAAGATCGTGGTTTTGGTTTTATTCAGATCGAAGGGCAATCCAAAGATTTATTTTTCCATGTCAAAGACTTTCCCAATAAAAATATTCCGCCAAAAATGGGGGAAAAATTAAAGTTTTTGATTGTGGAAGATAATGGAAAGTTTAAGGCAAACCATATTATTCGCTTGGATATTAAGCAAGAAGTTCCTGTTACACAAAACAATGATCTACATGGAGATACTGAAACCAGAGCTTCTCTACGTTATGAAAAGAAAAAATCATCAACTACATCAAAAATAATCACAATATCAGGACTGGTGATTATGGTGATTCTTGCTGTTCTTGTTTATAACAAATACCAAAGCTACCAAGTTCAAAAACAGCAAAAGCTGGAAAGACTGATGGTAGAGCAGCAACGAATTGTCGCTGAGCAGCGAGCAGCGCAAGGTGATCTACCTATGCAAGGATTATCTGAGCAGGGCAGGAAGAACCTGGAAAATCGCGGCACTGAGTTAAGAAGCCAAAGTAACCCCGTTAATCCGAAAACTTCAGAAACGGCTGCACCATCTGTATCTCAATTTAAATGCGATGGTCGAGAACACTGTGGTCAGATGGGTTCTTATGAGGAAGCATTATTTTTTATTCGTAACTGTCCGAATACTAAAATGGATGGTGACGGCGATGGGATACCATGTGAAAGTCAGTTTTGATGAATCATAAAAAAAGCACCTGAAGGTGCTTTTAATATTTTAGCTTTCACAAAAATTCATAAAGGCTCTCAGACCGGGACCCTGATATTTCTGGCGATGTACCAGCATAAACAGAGGACGAGTCAGTGACCAGAATGGTGTATCCAGAATTACCAATTGACCTTTTTCACGTAAAGGCTCAATTGCAAGTTTGGAAATGCAGGACATGCCGATTCCGCCCGCTACGATTTTTAAAATCGCTTCATTATGACCGAGTGTTAGACGGATATTGGCATCCGGCACATCTTTTAAAATGGCATTGTCAAACACTTCACGGGTACCTGAACCTTCTTCACGCAAAATCCATTCTACAGATTTGAAATCTTCAGCGGTTAGTTCACTGTTTAATTGCGCAAGGGGGTGGTCTGGTGCACAGCACACAGCCAGCTCATCATCACGCCAATGGATACATTGGAGCTGTGGCAAATGACATGAACCTTCAATTAAGGCAAGATCCAGCTGGAACTGATTCACCGCTTCAATCATTTGACGGGTATTACCGACTTGAAGCTGTAAATGTGCTTGCGGCTTGATTTTCAAGAAATCGGCCATTAGGTCAGGAATCAGGTAATCTGAAATCGTCAGGGTTGCACCTAAACGTAAATCGATACTTTGAAGCTCACCTTTAGCGACTTGTTCAAAAGATTCACAACGACCTAAAATTTCCAGGGCTTGAGGGAGAAGAAAGCGCCCCAGGTCATTCAGCTGTAAACGTTTGCCTAGACGGTCAAATAGTGGAGCACCCAGACCATCTTCCAGATCTGCTAAAGCCATACTAGCCGCACTTTGTGTAAGCTTGACGGCATCGCTAGCCTTCGTTACGGTACCCTCTTGTGCCACTGCTACAAAAACAGCCAATTGGCGTAAAGTCATGCGCATGAGTAGAGCCTTAACATTTAAAAAATATTAATAAATTATGTTGCCATGCTACCATGAGCACAGTCTTTCATGCCACGTTGAAATCATGTCAATTGAAAAATTTACCCGAGAAAAAGTTTTATCTGTACACCGTTGGACCAATACATTATTTAGTTTTACGATGACACGCCCGGCACATTTTAAGTTTACCGCAGGGCAGTTTGCGCGTATTGGTTTGCAAGTGGGGGATGAACTGGTGGTTCGTGCCTATTCGGTAGTGTCATCTCCTTTTGATGAAACTCTGGAGTTTTTCTCGATTGTCGTTCCAGAAGGTAAATTTACTTCCAATTTACAGCACCTCAAAGTCGGGGATGTGCTGCATCTGGAAAAAATTCCTTATGGTTATCTGACTCTGGCACGTTATCAATTGCCTTTGCCTAAAGACTTGTGGTTACTGGGTACCGGCACGGGGCTGGCACCGTTTATTTGTATGTTGCAAGACTTTGAAACCTGGAGAAAATACGAAAAAATCAATCTGGTTTATAGTGTGCGCACCCGGGCAGAACTCGCTTATGTAGACCGGATTCAGGAAATCGCCGAGACCTTTGGTGAAGGACATACCGGTTTTAAGTTTATCCCGATTATTACCCGTGAGCCTGATGCACCTTTGCACGACCGTTTACCGATTTTGATTGCCAATGGTGAGCTGGAAAAGGCAGCAGGTATCGCGTTTAATCCGGAAACGACGCATGTCATGCTTTGTGGTAACCCGGATATGGTCGATGATACCAAAGAAGCCTTAAAAGCTCGTGGCCTGACCATGAACCGTCGTGGTGAAGGAAATATTGCGGTCGAGAATTACTGGTAAGGTTGAAGGATTTATGAGCAAAACCCCCTGCTTGAAGGCAATGCGGTTCCTTTAACAGGAGCGAGATTGTGATATCTAGGGGATAACGGTTTTTTGACATCTTAACTGTTCGAGGCCTTGTAGGCTTCGAATGCTTCTCCAAAAACAAACTACCTATCCCTGATCTAAGTTCCGATAGAAGTCTCCCATGATCAGCTGGATAATGCTGGTGTCCCTAGTGTTGACCGGTCTGGTGAAATAGCCACTCCACAGGATCTGCACCAAGATGTTTACGTGCTTCGGTTAGACCAATGCGCGTCAGCAAGTCATAAGAGGTTAACCACTTATCGCAAATATTGAGTCTTCTTGCTGCTGCATGGATGAGGACATCACGAAAAATCGCCATTCCAAGAACCAGCCAAAATACCTGATCTGCAGGCAAGCACCGCCTGTGAATAGTCGCGGAACTGCTCAACCTGAGTGTGGACTCGACCCACTCAACGGGGATATTGTGAATAAAAGTACTCAGATTCAAGAGATTAAACAGATTATTAAGATCTAGAATATCCTGCTGAAATACCATAAAAAATCCGATGCCAAACCTGCCATCGGATTCTCTAATAAATTCCATGATGATTCAAATATTTAAGTGAAAAGCATTGCCCATCGCGGAGGTTTTTTCGATTCAAGCTTAATGCACAAACATATCCATGGATTCACGGATTTCCTGAATGGCGGTTTCGACATCGGGGCTGAGCCAGGTCGGTTCAAAGAATCCGGCATAGTGCTCAATACGGTCTGCAGGCACTACCAGACGCACCGGACAGTCTTCTTCTAGTAAGCGCCATGGAATAATCGGCACTTCATTATCCAGCCATGCCGTTACATCTCGAATATCGATAATCATCGCATTGACACAGTCCGGAAAAGGCATCACGGAAAATTCTTCGGTACGACGACGGAAATATTCCAGATCCTGCCAGCGAAGCAGGAAGCTTGGCTTGCTAAATTCAATAATTCCAATCAGATGCTGATCACGACTGTAGTGCAGCGTACATTGATGTGTGACGTCAGTATCAAGATCAAGCGATACACTTTGTTGACGATACGCCATATAACTCGGGTGTATAAATGAGAAGGTGGATAATTATAACGCATTTCATCGCTGAAAGGCAGCGTCTCAACTGTCTTCACTAAAGCCTGCGGAACTGGTATGGCTTATGCATATCTTCAGGGAACAACGATAAAAACAACGAGGTTGCTATGTCAGAGTCAAAAAGTGTGATTGATACCAGTGTGACTGAAACAGCAGTACAAGAAGATTATTTTGCCTTGCGCCAGCTCAAGAAAGGCGCCGTAGGTTGGCTGCTTCTCGTCGGTCTGGGGGTCGCGTATGTGATTTCCGGTGACTTCGCTGGCTGGAATTTTGGTTTGGCACAGGGGGGTTGGGGAGGCATGTTTATTGCGACCATTGTGGTGGCATTCATGTATCTGTGTATGTGTCTGGCCATGTCCGAAATGTCGACCATGCTGCCGACTGCAGGTGGGGGTTACAGTTTTGCTCGTACTGCTTTTGGTCCCTTTGGCGGCTATCTGACCGGGAGTGCCATCCTGATTGAATATGCCATTGCTCCGGCAGCAATTGCCTGTTTCATTGGTGCCTATTGCGAAGCCTTGTTTGGTATTGGCGGCTGGATCATTTATCTGGTGAGCTATCTGGTTTTTATGGGCTTGCATCTGAAAGGTGCAGGTGAAGCACTCAAGATCATGTTTGTGATTACCGCAATTGCTGCGGTTGCCTTGATGGTGTTTATCTTTGGCATGTTGCCTCATTTTAATAGTGCAAACCTGTTTGATATTGCGGTCAGTACGGAAGCGGCGGGTGCAAGCAGTTTCCTGCCATTGGGCTATCTGGGCATCTAGGCAGCAGTGCCTTATGCGATCTGGTTTTTTCTGGCAGTTGAAGGGGTGCCGCTGGCAGCAGAGGAGGCCAAAGAGCCAGCTAAATCCTTGCCGCGTGGCCTGATTGGTTCCATGCTGATTCTGGCATTCTTTGCGCTAAGTATTTTGTTACTCGGTCCTGGCGCAGCAGGTGCAGATACGCTGAAAAATTCCGGTGCACCGCTGGTGGATGCCTTGGTTGCAGTGTATGGCGCCAATACCTGGATGGCAAGTTTCGTGAATTTTGTCGGTCTCGCTGGTCTGATTGCCAGTTTCTTCTCGATTATCTATGCCTATTCCCGTCAAATTTTTGCGCTCTCACGTGCCGGTTATTTACCGAAAAAATTGTCCTTAACCAACAGCAATCATGCACCTTATTTGGCCATCATTATTCCAGGGATTATTGGCTTCCTGTTATCCCTTTCAGGTGAAGGTGATTTGCTGATTCTGATGGCGGTCTTTGGTGCCACTATTTCCTATGTCTTGATGATGATGTCCTACATCAAGCTTAAACTGTCTCGACCAAATCTGGCACGTCCGTATAAAGCACCGGGCGGTATTGTGACTGCGTCCATTGAGCTGGTACTTGCTGCGATTGCAGTGGTTGCAGGCTTTCTGGTCGATCCAAAAGTCTGGTTAATGGCAGCCGCTATTTACGTGGCACTGATTCTCTATTTCCTACTGTATAGCCGTCATCATCTGGTGGCCGGTACACCGGAAGAAGAATTTGTCCGTATCGAGGCAGCAGAAAAGGAATTGAAATAAACCATCTTGCAGGGAGAACTTGCTTATGTTGTATCAGATCAATGTGGCCAGTCAGCATTATGTCTTTGAGGATCTAAAAACCTTATTGGCCAAGGCTACGCCTGAACGTTCTGGTGATCAGCTGGCAGGGATTGCGGCCGTGGATGCAACCGAGCGTGTCGCTGCACAAATGTGTCTGGCAGAGGTACCGTTACAGCAGTTTTTGCAAGAAGCAGTGGTTCCTTATGAAGATGATGAAATCACCCGCCTGATTCTGGATGAACATGATGCTGATGCCTTTTATCCGATCTCGCATTTTACTGTCGTAGATTTCCGTAACTGGCTGCTGAGTGCAGATGCCACCACAGAAAAACTTGCTGCTTTAAAAATGGGCCTGATTCCGGAAATGGTGGCGGCAGTGAGCAAGATTATGCGTAATCAGGATCTGATTCTGGTGGCAAAAAAAAGTCGTGTAGTTACGCGGTTTAGAAATACCATTGGTCTGGAAGGGCATCTTTCCACCCGCTTGCAGCCGAACCATCCGACTGATGATGTGATGGGAATTTCAGCTTCGATTCTGGATGGGCTGATGTACGGCAATGGTGATGCAGTCATCGGAATCAACCCAGCTACAGATAATCTGCAGAATTTGACTGAGCTGCTCAAACTACTCGATCACGTTATTCAGGAATATGATATTCCGACTCAATCTTGTGTTTTGACCCATATTACTTCTGGCATTCAGCTGGCAAATAAAAATGTTCCGATTGATTTAATGTTCCAGTCCATTGCGGGAACCGAAAAAGCCAATACCGGTTTCGGGATCAATCTGGCGCTGTTGCAGGAAGGTTATGAGGCCGCTTTAAGCCTGCAACGCGGCACCGTGGGCCAAAATGTCATGTATTTTGAAACCGGACAGGGCAGTGCCTTGTCTAGCAATGGCCATCATGGCGTGGATCAACAGACCGTGGAAGCACGTGCCTACGCCGTGGCGCGTAAGTTTAATCCCTTGCTGGTCAATACCGTGGTCGGCTTTATCGGACCGGAATATCTGTATAACGGCAAGCAGATTATCCGGGCCGGGCTGGAAGATCATTTCTGTGGCAAGCTGCTCGGTGTACCAATGGGCTGTGATATTTGCTACACCAATCATGCCGATGCCGATGCCGATGCCGATCAAGATGATATGGATGTAATGCTGACCTTGCTTGCCAATGCCGGACTGAATTTTATTATGGGTATTCCCGGTTCAGATGACGTGATGTTGAACTATCAGACAACCTCCTTTCATGATGCGCTCTACATCCGGCAATTACTGGGATTAAAACCGGCACCCGAATTTGACTACTGGCTGGAGCATCAGGGAATTTTGGCGCAACAGTCTAATCAGCTGCACTGGCCAACAGAGTTGCCGAAGCAATTTTTACGTCTAATCCTGTCTTGAGGAAGTACTATGAAACTGATTGCCGGTGTGAAATTTGAGTCCCAATTACAGGATAATCCCTGGCAGAAATTAAAAGCCTTTACTGATGCACGGATTGCCTTAGGTCGAACTGGGGGCAGCTTGCCGACTCGACCAAGTCTGGAATTTCAGTTGGCACATGCGCAAGCTAAAGATGCGGTACTGAAGCCACTTGATGTTGAATTCTTAAAATCTGGCTTAGCTAAAACGGGACTGCCTATTCTGGAAATTGAAAGCCAGGCGGTAGAGAAAGATCTTTATCTTAAACGTCCCGATCTTGGGCGTGTGCTTTTAGAACAGTCCAAAACGATATTGCAGCAATACCGGGCCGAACATCAGCAACATTGGGATGTAGCCATTGTGCTGGGAGATGGGCTCTCGGCACGTGCCATTGAGGAAAATAGCCCGCATTTTATTTCGGCGTTGCTGGAGGCTTGTAAAGAACAAGGCTGGCAGATTGCCCCCTTGGTGATAGCCCGTGGCAGTCGTGTGGCACTTGGCGATGAAGTGGCAGAAATTTTACAGGCGAAAATGCTGGTCATGCTGATTGGCGAACGGCCGGGTTTGAGCTCACCGGACAGTATGGGAATTTACTACACTTATAATGCTTTTAAAGGTTGTCATGATGCCTTGCGTAACTGTATTTCCAATGTCCGTCCTGCCGGCTTGACCTATCCACTTGCCATCCAGCGACTGGTGGCATTGATGCGTAAATCCTGTGAGTTACAGCTTTCAGGAGTACAGTTGAAAGATGAACACCAAACCCCAGTCGACATACAACATAGCCCGGCCAAACGGCTATTTTAAAGCAGTAACCAGCAGAGAATTCTGATGGATTAGTGACTTACATCCCGTCACCATCTCACCATGTTTTGTCACAGAAGCCCTATTCACAGCTTGTTATTCTAAAAATCTACTTATGAATAACAAAGAGTGAGAATGGTTATGGTCGATGATTTCAATAAAAAGCCACCTTTAAATCATCAAGCAGACGTGACGCAAAAAAAGCGTATCCCTGTTTATATCTTGATTTTGGTCGGTATTTTTTTACTCGCACTACTGTTCTATATGTTTGCTGACATGAATCCAGATGCGAATGATGCTCCTGCAGGACATCCAAATCCGAATGTACAGCCTGCTACCCCAAATAATTCAACTCCAGTCGGTGAGCCTACACAAGGCACCGCCACCATGAATGATGGAACGGAAGCCACAGCAACCGTAGGTGATAGCACAGAAGCAACAGCAACTGCGACTGATGGACAGGCGACTCAATAACTGAAAATACCTGAAAAGCTCTAGTGAACCACTGGGGCTTTTTTGCAATGGATGGTGATGTTTTAAGGTAGTGCCATCTACCTGGCTTGAGTCTGAAAACATCAAATCTAATATGAATTCGGAAGAAGAAGGGGCTGATTGTTTCAGGGAGATGCCCCCGATTTCAGATAAATAGCTTAATAACAAAGAGGGTAGAACAACATGAATGATTATATGAGAAGCCCACGTGGAGGCTTCGATGCCATGTACTACTGGGATCAGTTTCATCCCATTCTTAGTGCAATTGCCATATTAGTAATTGGCTGGATCATTGCGTTACTGGTCTCGGCAGGCGTTAAAAAGCTCTTGCAAAAACTGGGCACCAATACACATTTAAATACGGCGACAGGTCATCACTCCAATGTGGAGAGCATTATCGCCCGCGTCGTGTTCTGGATTATTCTGATTATTGCCGTGATTGGTGCGCTGAACGTACTTAATCTGACCAGTGTCAGCGGTCCATTCAGTAATATGATCCAGCAGTTCCTGTTATTTATCCCGCAGTTACTAGGTGCAATTGCAGTCGGATTCATAGGTTGGATTGTGGCCAATCTGGTGAAGATAGGGCTACAAAAACTGCTAGACCGAACGCAACTCGATGAAAAACTCAGTGCTGAAGTCGGTGTCAGTCCGATTAGTAAAAACATCAGTGAAATTGCTTACTGGTTAATTTTATTACTGTTCTTACCAATCGTGCTGTCTATTCTGGGTCTCAACGGTCTGCTGTTACCAGTTCAGAATATGCTGACCGATGTTGTTAGTTACTTACCAAACATCTTCATTGCTGCAGTCATCATTTTTGTCGGTTATATCCTGGCGAAAATTGTGCGCGGTATTGTTGAAGGACTATTAAACAGTCTGAACGTACAGCAACATGCTGAAAAAGTAGGCATCTTCAAAAACTCGAATGTTTCTCAGGTGATTGGTTCATTTATCTTCGCCGTGGTGATCATTACCGCACTGATCATTGCATTTGAAGCATTGGGTATCGAGGCCATTTCTCAGCCTGCTACAGCCATGCTGTATGAAATCATGAATGCCATTCCGAATATCATCGCTGCTGCGTTGATTCTGATTCTGGCGTATGTGGTGTCTAAACTGGTAGCACGTCTGGTAGTTGAAGTAGTTGCCGGTACAGGTGTTGATGAAATTCCTGCCAAACTGGATATCCAGCGTTTTTTAGGCACGACTAAACTTTCCAGTGTAGTCGGTTTCCTGATCGTTTTATTCACCATGCTATTTGCGGTATCTGAAGCAGCGAACCGTCTGGGCTTTGAACAGATCAGTGGTCTGATTGCAATGTTCATCTACTTCGGTGCCAATATCCTGCTCGGTGCGGTGATTCTGGTAATCGGTTTCTGGCTGGCAAATATTGTTGCGAATATCGTACAACGTGGTGAATATAACAGCTCACGCTGGTTAGCCAATCTGGTTCGTGTTCTGATCATGGGACTCGTTGTGGCAATGGGTCTGCGTGCCATGGGTATTGCCGATTCAATTGTTAACTTGGCATTTGGTCTAACTTTGGGTGCTGTAGCAGTGGCATTTGCCTTGGCATTTGGTTTGGGTGGTCGTCAACCTGCGGAGCGTGTACTCACAGATTTGATCGATAAAGCCAAACGTGAGGCCAAAGACCCCAATCCAGTCAAAGAACAAGCTGAGAACAGCATATTTTCTGGATTAGGTGGCAAGACCACAGGTACAAGTGCAGCTGATATGTCAGGCACTACAGGTGCGGCGATGGGTATGAGTTCTACCGATAGCTCAATGAGCCAGTCCTTTAGCGGTTCGCAAACGGCTACAGGTACTAGCGATTCCTCAATCTCAACTCCAGGAGCAGGCATCATGCCAAATCAGGATTCAGACAAGAGTACGCGTATGAGTACGGATTTATCCCATACTACCCCGGCAATCCTTACCACTGCACCACAGGATGATGAGTCATTAGGTATTGATCCTGTCAATCCGGATGCGGATCAGGCCGTACCAGATTCAGTAAAAGTCGATCCGACTCATCCACCAGCCAATAATCCATTTGGTTCAACCGGAGAAAAAGAGCCAGATGTCGATATTGATCGTTCAACTCAGAAAAAAGATGACCTGAAATAACCTTTTATTTTTAAGCAAAATCGACCACGCTCATGTGGTCGATTTTGTTCAGTCATAAGGAAAAATGAATGAATACCAAGAAACCTAACAAAGTTCTGGCGCCTTTAGTCATTGCAGGAATTACGATTGGCTTTTTTACCGCTGCCTATCGATTTATTTTTGTAAAGAGCAAGCAGGACGAGCAGTCTGAGCGGGAGCTGGATAAGAAAATACCAGAGGCAGACGAATTTAACTGAGAAGTCAATCCTGCTCAGTCGCTAGGAATAGAATTTATTTTTTAAAAAATATAGAATATTCAAGTGAATACTAAAATGATTTTGGTATTTTTCTTGCATTAAAAATATAAAGAAAAGGAGATCAACAATATGTGGAAAGCACTGCAACATAAATTCATGGCATCTTCAGCAGATGACTTACCGCTATGTCTGCGAGAAGCTCAAAAAATGCAGCTGGCGATTGACCGTCTAACCAATACGGCCAATCTTAACCTGTTTAAAACAGATTATCTGGAATGAGTTAAGTAGCAATCCAGATTATCTATTGATTAAATATATTCCGATGCGGCATGTGCCGATGACCATGCCCATTGGAAATTATAACCGCCCAAATGTCCGGTAACATCCAGTACTTCACCAATAAAATACAAGCCTTTCTGCTTTTTACTTTCCATGGTTTTTGAGGATACTTCCGTGGTGTCTACACCACCCAAAGTCACCTCCGCCGTACGGTAGCCTTCTGTTCCTGAAGGTTTCACTTCAAGGCCATGCAGACGTGCCGCAATCTGTTCCAGCTTATCATCGCTGATATTACCAATGGCAGTTTCAGCACTTTCAGTCCAGATCAGAATTTGTAATTCAGCCACCACACTTTTCGGTAAATATTCATTGAGGAGTGTACGTAATAAGACTTTGGGCTGGCTTTGTTTTTTTGCTTTAAAGAAATCCAGTAAGTCTACACTCGGTAAGAAATCGACCTTAAAGCTTTGACCGACATTCCAGTAGTTAGAAAGTTGCAGGGAACTCGGCCCACTCAAACCGCGATGGGTAAATAAGAGGGCTTCGGTAAAGCTGTTAAGTTCATTAGAGAGTGTTGCTTCTACGGCATTACCACTTAAGCGCGTGGTCACTTCTTTAAATCCGTCAGAGAAGGTAAATGGAACCAGTCCGGCACGAGTCGGATAGAGGTGATGTCCAAACTGTTTTGCAATCTCATAGCCAATGCCTGAACCGCCAAGCGTAGGAATAGATAAACCGCCAGATGCCACGACGACAGATTCAACTTCAAAATATCCCAGTGAGGTCGCCACCTGAAAGCCTTGATCATCGACTGGATTCACTGCTTTCACTTCGCAACTGGTCTTAATATCGACCAGACCGGTTTTATCACATTCTGCCAGCAGCATCGACAAGATATCTTTTGCACCATTTAAGGTAAACAGCTGTCCATGTTTGCGCTCTTCATAAGCAATGCCATATTCACAAACCAAGCCGATAAAGTCCCAGTTGGTATAACGCGTTAAAGCTGAAATCACAAAATGTGGATTGTGTGAAATATAATTGCTCGGTTCGACTTCCAGATTGGTGAAATTACATTTACCACCGCCAGACATCAGGATTTTTTTGCCAACCTTGTTGGCTTTTTCCACCACCACGACTTTACGCCCACGTTGCGCAGCCATATACGCCGTCATTAAACCTGAGGCACCGGCACCTATGACTAGAACATCGTATTGCTTGGAAGACATCACACACTCAAGGGAGAAGAAAAGGGAAGCATTATAGACAATTTTATTTCAGCTTTCTCTATTCCAGAAAAATCAGTTCCGTGATTGCAGATTTGCAGCGCATTTTAAACATAAAATATTTGAAAGCTGCTTAAAACTCATGCATAGCTTTTGTACAAACTAAAAACATAATAACAAGGAAAAGCGAATGGCAAGTGCGGAAGATTTAAAACAATATAATCTGATTACATATATTCTTTATATTTTAGGATTTTTTCTTGGTCTTACCCCATTTATTGCGATTGTGATGAATTATATCAAGCGTGATGAAATGCGCGGTACCTGGCTGGAAAGTCATGTCGATTGGCAAATTAAAACCTTCTGGATCAGTTTGCTGGGTTATATCGTCGGTGGCTTATTGACTGTGATCTTGATTGGCTTCCTGATCGTGTTTCTGGTCTTTATCTGGCATATCTACCGCTTGGTCAAAGGGTTAATTGCCTTAAATAACAATCAACCAATTCAAGCTTAGGTTGCTGTAAAACCAAAGGGAATATTACGGCCTTGCAGACCACCACTATGAATGACCAGCAGTTTTGATCCAGCCGGAAAATAATTTTTCTCGATCAAATCAAAAATTCCCATCAGCATTTTAGCCGTGTAGATCTGCTCCAGTGGAATTGAAAATTCGGCCTCAAAATCCCGGATAAACTGCACTAAGGCTGCACTGGTTTTGGCATAGCCACCACAGCAATAATCATCGAGAATGTTCCAGTTGGTTTTTTTCGTCAGCTGGGCGACTTCATCTTTTAAAAATGAACCTTTCAGTGCAGAAAATCCTAAAACCTGTTGATGCCCATGACTGGCTTCGATCAATCCGCTGATGGTGCCACCAGTCCCTACTGCACAACAAATGACATCAAATTGCGCATCATTTTCTTTTAAAATTTCCTGACAACCTTGAATCGCCAAAGCATTGGTTCCACCTTCAGGAATAATATAATGATTAGGAAATTGTCGAGCGAGTTCAGCCAAATACTCAGGCTGTTGCTTGCGCCGATATTCATCACGACTGACGAAATGCAACTGCATCCCGAATTGCTGGGCGGTGGCTAATGTTGGATTCAATGTTCGATCAGCCAGTTCTTCACCCCGAATCACTCCAACACTCTGAAAACCAAACTGTTGTGCGGCAAATGCAGTTGCCGCAATATGATTGGAGTAAGCACCGCCAAAACTCAGAATATGCTGATAACCCTGTCTTTTGGCTTCAAGAAAATTATATTTCAGTTTAAAAAACTTGTTGCCCGAAATTTGCGGATGCACCAGATCCAGACGACGTATTGTTAAAGTAATATCGTGAAAATTAATCTGTTGATCTGGAATATTTTGGGCAATGGTTTCAAACATAAAAGTTCGCAAAGTTCATGATGTAAGCATTATAGCGGAAGTGCTAAAAATCAGAGCTTTTGAATAGGCAATCGCGAGCTGATCGCTGTCGAATTGGTTGTAGATTGTCACAAATATTCTGCTGATAATTTAAACAATAATGCTAATCTAAACAGAGGAAACCCTGAGGAGGGTAGAATAATGAAAATATTATCCTATGCTGTGTTGTTAGGCCTGTTGCTCAGTTTGTCGGGCTGTGATGATGCGTTGAATAAACCTAAAACAGAAACCCGTACCATGATTATTGGTGGCGTACCTGTACATGAGCAGGATTATCAACTGCTAGACAAGCATTTAAGTGCTCAGGATCAGTTAAAACCTTAAGTGATTGCAAACGTTAAAATTCATGATAAATCCAGAAATTTTTACAGCAAATCTTCAGGTTTTTGCTTAAAATAGCCCTTCAATTTTTAAGTCAGGTTATCTCGTGGAATCATTCTGGATTTTAGGTTCGATTGCTTTTGCCCTGATGTTAGGCGCAATGAGTCCCGGGCCGACTTCTATTTATGTAGCAAAAAATTCAATTGCTATTTCACGTAAACATGGTTTATTTACTGCATTGGGTACTGGTCTCGGCGCAGCGATTTTTGGTCTGCTGGCGGTACTCGGTTTACAGGCATTTTTGCTGGCTGTACCTTCGGCTTATCTGGCTTTAAAAATTTGTGGGGGACTATATTTACTTTGGCTGGCATTTAAAATCATTAAACATGCCAAAGATCCGATCGAAGCGGATACAACCATTAGCAAACAGATGTCTTTACGCCGTGCTTTTACCACTGGTTTAATCACACAGTTGTCCAATCCCAAAATTGCGATTGTGCTGGCCAGTATTTTTACCGCGTTATTGCCCAAAGAAATTCCAACGTATTTTTATTTTGTTTTGCCTGTCTTATGTTTCTTTATTGATGCAGGCTGGTGTTCACTAGTCGCAGTTGCATTATCTGCGGAAAAGCCACGTCGTGTTTATTTGAAGTTTAAGGCTTTGTTTGACCGCGCAGCAGGCGCAGTTATGACGGTACTTGGCTTAAAATTAATTTTTGGTATGAAGTAATTACTTCATCTAGATGCTCTACTGATAAATAAAAAAGGCCCCTAGTCGTAGAGGCTTTTTTTATATCTATTAAAAAGTATTTTCTTCCGAATTAGCAGAAATACGATGAATCGACAAGTCTGCACCATTGAACTCTTCTTCCTCAGTCAGGCGAATACCCATCAAAACCTTAAGCAGGCCATACACCAAAAAACCACCCGCCAAAGCAATGACAATCGCCAGCACTGTACCTATGAGTTGTGAAATTAAAGACACTCCTCCCATTCCTCCAAGCCATTGCTGACCGAAGATACCCACAGCTAATCCGCCAAAAGCACCACAAACGCCATGCAAAGGCCAAACCCCCAATACATCATCCACTTTGAGTTTATTTTGGGTATAGGTAAAGAGTTTCACAAAAATAATGCCGGCGCTGATCCCGATAAAAAAAGCACCCAACGGATGAACGACGTCTGATCCTGCACAAATCGCCACCAGACCTGCTAAGGGACCATTATGCAGGAAGCCGGGGTCATCTTTCCCCGCAACTTTGGCTGCTATTGTTCCACCGACCATGGCCATCAAAGAGTTAATAGCGACCAGTCCAGAAATGGCATCCAGCCGCTGCGCGCTCATGACATTGAAGCCGAACCATCCCACAATCAGAATCCATGAACCCAAAGCCAAAAAAGGAATTGATGAAGGAGGATGCGCGGTGATCCGGCCATCATTTTTGTAACGGCCATGACGCGCACCAAGTAGGATTATTGCGGCAAGTGCCATCCAGCCGCCCATTGCATGAACGACAACTGAGCCGGCAAAATCATGAAAACTTGCACCAAATGCATGGGTTAGCCAATCCTGAAAACCAAGGTTGCCATTCCAGATCATACCCTCAAAAAACGGATAGATCAGCGCAACCAGAAATAATGTCGCTAAAGCCTGTGAACGCATTTTGGCACGCTCTGCAATCCCTCCAGAGATAATCGCTGGAATTGCTGCAGCAAAGGTCAACAGGAAAAAACAGCGCATCAGATTGTAGCCATGATCGGCAGACAAGGTTGCAGCATCATGGAAAAAGTGCTGACCGTAGGCAATATAGTAGCCCACTAAAAAATAGGCGATGGCGGAGATGGCAAAGTCGGTTAGAATTTTACTTAGGGCATTGACCTGGTTTTTATGTCGAACTGTTCCAAGCTCTAAAAAAGCAAATCCAGCATGCATGGCAAGCACTAGAACTGCACCGAGAAGAAGAAATAATAAGTCTATATTTTGCATGGTGCGTTCCAATTTAGTGCGCGGGATCACAAAAGAAAATCAGTATATAGAGGCAAATTGATTGTAGAAGAGGGCTAAGCAAGGGAAATTTTGATGAAGAATTTCTTGAAATTGATAAGACTCGATATAAAGCACGTTACTATTTTTTTGCACCAAACTAAGACATGGCGAGAGTTCATAAAATTCAGATTTATATTATATTTTTAGGTGTTTATATTTATCGTAAGAAAAACGGTGCTAAAAAAGCATGCTAAAGGTGCACGTAAAAAGTAAAAGATTTTTAAGAAAAAATTTAAAAATATAGGACTTACGCATTGACGGATTCAAAAAAGTATTACAATAGTTTATAACGTATCTGTGATCAGACGAACTAAACATGCTTCTACAGCAACTTGTACATTACCCAT
>NZ_JBBCWZ010000023.1:0-44692 GCF_037145695.1 Acinetobacter sp. USHLN143 | reverse complement strand
CAATCTACCCATTGACAATAACTGGGCAGAGAACTCAATGCGTCCCTGGGCATTGGGCCGTAAGAACTGGTTGTTTGCAGGTTCGCTGCGCAGTGGACAGCGAGCGGCAAATATCATGACTTTAATCCAGTCAGCAAAGCTGAATGGGTTGGATCCGTATGCCTATCTCAGTGATGTGCTGAAAAGGTTGCCGACACATAAAGTGACCCAAATAGAAGAATTACTGCCACACCGCTGGAAATCCGACCAAAATTAAAAAATAGGCATGGGATTCAGCGGACGCTTACCTTATGAGAGCACGAAGGAAAATTGAAACGGTCATTGGTCAATTAACTGATCGCTTTAATATTCAAAAAGTAAGGGCAAGAGATTTATGGCACTTATCGCATCGTTTTATCAGAAAGATTTTGTCACATACGGTCTGCGTCGTTATGAATAAAAAATGTGGTTATTCGCCGATTCAATTTGAAAAGCTTATTTAAAGTTGAGATTGGCGTAATAAAAAGGCAAATTCATGGATTCGGGGTTTTTTAGCGTTTTTTTGCCAATTACATTGGCAATCATGATGATGGGGCTGGGGCTAGAACTCACCATCAAAGATTTCCTGCGCTTAAGTCGCTATCCTAAAGTCATTTTTATTACTTTATTTGCGCAGTTAGTGCTGTTACCCAGTATTGCTTTTTTTATTTGTCTGATTTTGGACTTGCCCGCTTTGCTTGCTGTAGGTCTGATGTTGCTAGCCGCCTCACCTGGTGGCCCAACCGCAAACCTGTTTAGCTACATATATAAAGGTGATGTAGCACTGAATATTACTCTAACCGCCATTAATACCATCATCTCTATTTTTACTCTGCCCTTTATTATCAATCTGTCCTTACACTACTTTATGAGTCATGACTCAAACGTGACTTTTCCAGTTGAAAAGATTGTGCAGGTCTTTTTAATTACCTTGATTCCCGTGATCATGGGTATGCTGCTTCGAGCCAAATTTCCAAACCTGTCGATTACAGTCAGCAGGCCCATGCGCTTACTCTCTATCGGTTTTCTAACCATCCTATTCATATTCGCCATTTTCAGAGAACGTTCGAATTTGGTCGAATACTTTGCCAATATTGGTACAGCAACTGCGATTTTATGTTTTTCCAGCCTGTTTATTGGCTATTGCATCCCTCTACTCATGGGCATTCCAGAGAAAATGGCACGTGCTTGTACCTTTGAAATCGGCATTCATAACACAGCCATTGCCCTAACCATTGCGATATCGGTCTTAAATAATGTCACGATGGCTATTCCTGCAGGCATTTATACAATTTTCATGTACAGTTTCGCCACTATTTTCGGTGTGCTGATTAGTCGCCAGCAAGTGGTGTATAGCAATAAAAGTCGTTTATCAGATTTGTAATTTATTTGGCTGATTCTGCTATAAGGCTGTATGCTTTTCTAAAGAAAATCAGAAGTATTAAAACAATTTTCGACAAGGAGCATACAGATGGATTCTGGCCTTATAACGATATTACTGCCGCTGGCACTTGCAATCATCATGATGGGACTGGGCCTTGAACTGACGCCTCGGGACTTTAGCCGTGTCACTCGTCACCCCAAAGCCGTATTTATAGCATTGTTCTGCCAACTGGTTATTCTGGTTGGCATTGCCTTTTTACTCTGCAAGCTATTCGCTTTAACCCCATTACTCTCAGTCGGGTTGATGCTCTTGGCGGCTTCGCCCGGGGGTGCAACAGCCAACCTGTTTAGCTATCTGTTTAAAGGTGACTTAGCCCTCAATATCACTTTGACTGCTATCAACTCAGTCATCGCAGCGATTACCTTACCTTTAATTATTAATTTTTCGATCATGCATTTTATGCAGGATAGCCAGCAAGTTGGCCTGCAATTCGGCAAGATTCTGCAAGTCTTTGCGATCATCCTGATTCCGGTGGGAATTGGCATGTTGATTCGGCGCTATGCACCAGGCGTGACAGCAAAACTGAATCGGCCGCTGCGGATTTTTTCGATTGGCTTTTTGGTGCTGATTATTATTGCCACACTCATCAAAGAGCGCAGCAATATCGGTGAATACTTGACCCAGGTGGGTCTGGCGACTGCCTTGTTCTGCATCCTGAGCCTGAGTATTGGTTATCTGATTCCGCGACTACTGAATATTAATAGCGCTCAAGCCCGTGCCAGTGCATTTGAAATTGGCATTCATAACAGCACCCTCGCCATGACCATTGCCCTGACCGTGATTGGCAGTGCTGCTGTGGCGATGCCAGCCGCGGTTTATTCTATCTTTATGTATATCTTTGCTGCAATTTTTGGCAGTCTGTTGAACCGGCTTGCACCACTCCCGGCGCAAACACCTTTAACGAATCTGGACTAGATAAGCTCTGGAACTGTTCAAAGGATGCCTCAGGCATCCTTTTTATTTTGGGAATGGATCAAGAAGATAGCAGCGTTGAGTCTGAACTTCCGTTACAATAGCTTTTTGAAAAATGTATAAAGGTTATTTCTGTGAAGTGGTTACAAATTCATATTACGGTTGAACAGGCTCAGGTTGATTTTACTGAGACATTACTCAGCTCGCTAGGCGCAGTGAGTGTGACTTTGGATGATGCTGAAAACCAGGATTTGCTGGAACCACTTCCAGGTGAAACACCACTCTGGAATAAAGTGATTGTGACCGGTATTTATGCGCAGGAAGAAGGCGAAGAAATTGATGTTACCGCACTAGAAACCTTTATTCGTGCACAAATGCCAGATGCTCCGATCCGTCATGAACTGATTGAAGATCAGGCTTGGGAACGCACCTGGATGGATGCCTATGAGCCAATTCAGATTGCTGATAAATACTGGATCGTACCCGAATGGATGGAAGCACCTGATGCCGATGCGGTAAACATCAAGCTTGATCCAGGGCTGGCTTTCGGAACAGGCAACCACGCTTCAACTTTCCTGTGCTTACAATGGCTCGGCAAAATTAATGTGAAAGATAAAATTGTCATCGATTATGGCTGTGGCTCAGGCATTCTCGCGGTAGCTGCACTCTTATTAGGTGCGAAAAAAGCATATGCCACGGATATCGATCCACAAGCTGTACTGGCGACTCAGCAAAACGCTGAACTGAATGGCGTACTGGACAAGCTTTATGTCGGACTGCCAGAAGAATTTAGAGATGAACTCGGCAATACCAAAGCTGACGTATTTGTTGCCAATATTCTGGCAGCACCACTAATGATGCTGGCTCCTGAGTTCGCAACTTTAATTAAATCTGAGGGACAGTTCGCACTTGCGGGTGTTATTGAAGAGCAAGTTGCTGATGTTACTAGCATTTACTCAAATTATTTTGATATATTAGAGGTAGAAAAACGAGATGAGCACTGGTGCCGTATCTCGGGTAAACGCCATAAGAACGAATGAGCCTATAAATAATCCATGAGTGACAAAAGAACCCATTGCCCTACCTGTTCCACCACCTATAAGGTCACAGTTGCTCAACTCACCGTTGCGCAGGGTATGGTTTGCTGTCCCAAATGTACTACTTCGTTTAATGCCTTATCGCATTTGGTGACCGAAACCCGGAATTCGGTCACCGCCCCAATGTCTCAGGCTCAGTCGAACTCCAGCGAATTCAGCAAAACTGATGCTCAAAATAGACCAGGTGTTTATCACACGGATCAGCAGCATCGTCATAGCCTGCTACAGATTTTTGATCAAAAAGTTGAACATTCCAATATTGACCTGGAAACCTATTTAAATAACCTGAATTATTTCAGTACCGAGCCAATTTCAGTATTACCGAGCATGAATTGGGAAGATCAGGCAGAAAAACAGACTAAACGCGGGCCAATGTACTATATAGGCTGGAGTTTACTCAATCTGTCACTGTTCAGCCTGCTGATGTTTCAATTCTTCTGGTTCAATCCGCAATACATCAAAAACAGTCACGTTATGAGCCTGGCCTTTAACACTGCCTGTGAAGTGTTTAATTGTTCCAATCTGGAAAAATACTACACACTGATTCAGGCCAATAAAGTCAAAATCAAGGCAACCGGTAATAATGAAGCTGAGTTTAGCGGTGAGCTGATCAATTTTCATGACCGTAGCCTGGCCTTACCGATTTTAAGAATCAATCTGGAACATCGCGGTGAAGTGATTGCAACTTATAACCTGTCCTCCGAAGAGTACCTGATTGAAAGTCTGGTCAATATTCAGCGCATCCCAAAAAACAGCCCGTTTAAATTCAAATTTAAGCTTCCAGTCGATCGTAAAAGCTTTGATCGCTATACTTTGGAAATAATTCGCCCCTAATCTGCTGAGAAAGCATTAAAAAATTAAAAAAAGTTAAAAAAAATGCAGTTTTCTTGCTCACTTTTGCTTAGACAATGGTATGATACGCGCCACGAAAGCTATGTGCTGCAACTCCTCGCGACTTTTTCACAACAAATACAGTCTTGCCTAATGCGCTATAAAATTTATTGCGTATCGTGCAGATTTTTTTGTTTTGATTTTGGTCAGTAACAAAACTTTAACTATTGTTACGCTTATTTTTCGACCAAATCGCAGAGATGTGTCAAGCTACAGGCTCAATGTAATGACTAAGTTTTAGAACTTCCGTTTTAGGATCTAAAATGGAGTTCATTTCAATTTCTAGACCACTTTTATATATCACTTTACCCAAGTGATATCTGTTTTTCGGATTAATTCGCATGAATAGCAAATCTCCTATTTTTACTGCACAATCTGATGTTGCTTTACGTATCCACGTAGATCGCGCAGTTCGCCACTATTTTGCACAACTGCAGGGCGAGCAACCATCTCAGGTATACGACATGGTGCTAGCAGAAATGGAGAAACCTCTTCTATCTGTAGTTCTAGAATATACACGTGGTAACCAAACACGTGCTGCCGAGATTCTCGGACTCAACCGTGGTACTTTACGTAAAAAGTTAAAAGCTCACGGTTTAATGAGTGAATAAATGATAAAATGCTTGCGGCTTCCGCAGGCATTTTTTTTAACCTGTAAATTGCTGATTTTGTTTTATTCTGTTCCTTGAAAACTGTGACGAAGATCATGACTATTAAACGCGCTTTAATCTCTGTGTCTGACAAGACTGGTATTGTTGAATTTGCACAAGAACTTGCTGCTCTAGGGGTAGAAATTTTATCTACAGGTGGTACCTACAAATTGTTGAAAGACAATAATGTGGCTGTAGTTGAAGTTTCGGAGCATACAGGTTTTCCAGAGATGATGGACGGCCGTGTAAAAACACTACATCCAAAAATTCATGGGGGTATCCTGGCTCGTCGTGGTCTAGACGAAGCTGTGATGGCTGAACACAACATTGATGCTATTGATTTAGTCGTTGTAAACCTTTATCCATTTGCTGCAACGGTAGCCAAACCAAACTGTTCACTTGCTGATGCTATCGAAAACATCGACATCGGTGGTCCTACCATGGTTCGTGCTGCAGCAAAAAACCATGCATCTGTAGGTATCATCGTAAATGCTTCTGACTATGCAACTGTCGTTGCCGAGCTTAAAGCTGAGGGTGCTTTATCTCATGCAACTCGTTTTGACCTAGCAGTAAAAGCATTTGAACATACTGCTCAATATGACGGCATGATCGCATCTTACTTAGGCGCTCGCGTAGGTAAAGAAGAAGGTCAGGCAGACAAATTTGCACGTACTTTCAATACTCAATTGAACAAAGTTCAAGACCTTCGTTACGGTGAAAACCCGCATCAAGCTGCTGCATTCTATGTAGAAGACACAGCGACTGAAGCTTCTGTTTCAACAGCGAAACAGCTTCAAGGTAAAGAACTCTCTTATAACAACATCGCAGATACTGATGCAGCACTTGAATGTGTGAAATCATTTGCGAAGCCTGCTTGTGTGATCGTTAAACACGCTAACCCATGTGGCGTTGCAGTATCTTTAGACGGTATTCAAGCAGCTTATGATCTTGCGTATGCAACAGATCCTGAATCTGCTTTCGGTGGTATCATTGCATTCAACCGTGAATTAGACGTTGCAACTGCACAAGCGATTGTAGATCGTCAATTCGTTGAAGTGATCATTGCACCGAGCGTTGCTGAAGGCGTTCTTGAAGTAACAGGCGCGAAGAAAAACGTACGCGTACTTGTATGTGGCGAACTTCCAGCAATCGATGCGCGTCAATCGCAACTTGACTACAAACGCGTAAACGGTGGTTTGTTAGTTCAAGATCAAGACTTGGGCATGATCACTAAAGATGATCTTAAAGTAGTCACCAAACGTGCGCCGACTGAACAAGAAATCGATGACATGATCTTCGCTTGGAAAGTAGCGAAATACGTAAAATCTAACGCGATTGTGTATGCTAAAAACCGTCAAACCATTGGTGTCGGCGCTGGCCAAATGAGCCGTGTAAACTCAGCTCGTATTGCTGCAATCAAAGCTGAACATGCTGGCTTAGTAGTTGAAGGTGCGGTAATGGCATCTGACGCATTCTTCCCATTCCGTGATGGTATTGATAACGCTGCGAAAGCGGGTATCAAATGCATTATCCAACCGGGTGGTTCTATGCGTGATGAAGAAACGATTGCTGCGGCTGACGAAGCTGGTATTGCAATGGTGTTTACTGGTATGCGTCACTTCCGTCACTAATTAATTTTAAATCCTCCCTAGCCCTCCTTAATAAAGGAGGGTTTTCTATATCATAGTAGAGCGAAGGGAGTCCCCCTTTTATCAAAGGGGGATTTAGGGGGATTCTATTTCAGAAGGATTTTTTTTAATGAATATTTTAGTTTTGGGTAATGGTGGTCGTGAACATGCACTTGCATGGAAAATCGCGCAAGATGATAAAGTCGCAAAAGTATTTGTAGCACCGGGTAATGCAGGTACTGCAACAGAAAATAAATGCGAAAATGTTGCCTTAAATATTTTAGACAATGCTGCGATTATCGACTTTGCAAAAAGCAATGCGGTTGATTTAGTGGTTGTTGGTCCTGAAGCACCACTTGTAAATGGTGTTGTAGATGCATGCCGTGAAGCTGGCGTTAAAATTTGGGGTCCAACTCAATTTGCTGCGCAGCTTGAAGGCTCTAAAGCATTCGCTAAACACTTCCTTAAACGCCATAACATTCCAACGGCTTTCTATGACGTATTTACTGAAGTAGATGCTGCGAAAGCATTTGTTGAGAAAAATGGTGCGCCAATCGTGATCAAGGCTGATGGTCTTGCTGCAGGTAAAGGCGTAATCGTTGCCATGACCAATCAAGAAGCATTTGCAGCAATTGATGACATGCTTGCAGGTAACAAGTTTGGCGATGCAGGTTCTCGCGTTGTGATCGAAGAATTCCTTGCGGGTGAAGAAGCATCTTTCATTTGTATGATTGATGGCGACAACATCTTGCCAATGGCAACATCGCAAGACCATAAGCGTATTTTTGAAGGCGACCAAGGTCCGAACACCGGCGGTATGGGTGCTTACTCTCCTGCACCTGTTGTGACTGCTGATGTGTTTGAAAAAACCATGAATGAAGTGATGCGTCCTACCGTTGAAGGTATGAAAAAAGACGGTCACGTTTACACTGGTTTCTTATACGCTGGCTTGATGATTGACGACAAAGGTCAACCAAAAGTAATCGAGTTTAACTGTCGTTTTGGTGACCCTGAAACTCAACCGATCATGATGCGTTTAAAATCATCTTTGGTGGATCTCGTTGAAGCTGGTATTGCAGGTAACTTACCTGCTGAAGCTGAATGGGATGAGCGCAAGACTGTTGGTATCGTTTTAGCGTCAAAAGGCTACCCAGAAACTTCAAGCAATGGTGATGTGATTTCAGGCTTAGACACTGAAATGACTGATGCGAAAGTGTTCCATGCAGGTACTAAAGCCAATGAAAATGGCGATATCGTCACTGCTGGTGGTCGTGTACTTTGCGTGACTGCACTGGGTAATACCATTGGTGAAGCACAAGCAAAAGCTTTAGAACTTTGCCAAAAAGTAACGTTCGACGGCGTTCAATATCGTAAAGACATTGGTTACCGTGCGATTGTGCGTGAAAATGCTTAATTTTATTTAAGTATAAAAAACCCCGATTCTTTCGGGGTTTTTTTATTTGCTTATACAATCCACAGAACTATTCATACGCCTATAAATAATTTACTCTTTTGCACATCACTAAAATAAGAAGTTGAATATATGTATATTTGGAAATATTGCTGGGAATGTAAGCACGATACTCCACAAAATAGATTGAATTTAACAATCCACCCAAGAGTTATCGAAGGTTTTTCAAAAAATATAACGACTGATCAAGCAACCTCACTATGGACTTACAGCATTGATGCCTACCAGTTCACCCAATGTCAAAAATGTAATGCGCCATCATTACATTTAGACTCATTTCATGTAAAAGATATTGATGAGAACACTAGCCAAAAATGGGCTTCAATAAAATCTGATTTAGAGAACTTAGGGAAATGCGAATCTTATTAGATATCAAGTACGAGTTTTCCCAGATTCAACAAATCATTATTGCATGAAAAAAAATGGTCTTTCGATCTACCTAAAGATGATCTGTTGCTCTTCTTTGAAGTCATTTCAGCCTACGAAAAAGGATTATTTATTTTAGCTCTTTCAGGAATTCGAACTCTAATAGATAGATACTTAGTAAAAAAAGTAGGCGATATAGGAGGATTTGAAAGAAAGCTCAAAAAAATGTTAGAGGACAAACATATTAGTAAGACACAATATGAAATATTAAATACGATTATTGAGGGTGGAAATGCTTCTAACCATAGAGGCTTTAGACCTGAAGAGGAAATGGTAAAAACATTTTTAGACGTAGTCGAGGATATAATATCTTTGGACTATAAAACGAAACAGTTTAATGAGTTTAAAGAGCAAATCCCTAAACGAAACTAAAAAATCGTAACCAAATTAAGATACCTAATGACTATTCACCTTCAAACCCCTCGCCTGATCCTGCGCCAATGGCAAGACTCCGACACTGCGCCATTTATCCAAATGTGTGCAGATGACGAGGTCATGCGCTACTTCCCTAAAAAACTCGATGCGACTGAAGCAACTGCATTTATTGAACGTATTCGTACTGCCATAGAAACACGTGGATGGGGACTCTTTGCCGTAGAACTCAAAGCTACAGGCGAATTCATCGGTTTTATCGGCTTACACGTGCATCCATTTGAACTTGAAATTGCCGATGCCCCTGAAATTGGCTGGCGCTTGCTACCGCAATACTGGAATCAAGGCTATGCCACTGAAGGAGCCAAAGCGGTACTGAAATATGCCTTTAGAACTCTACGACTTGAAAAAGTCATTTCTTTTACTGCATGCGTCAACACGCCATCAGAACGTGTCATGCAAAACATTGGCTTAGAAAAAGTGGGAGAGTTTGATCATCCGCTTGTACCTGCCGATCATATCTTGTGTAGACACGTACTCTACAAAAAACAGCGTTCGGATTATCTGCATATTCCCTTCTGTTAAAACAAGCTTGTAATATCATGACCAGAGGAAACCAAGATCAGATACTGACTCGCTTAAGTTAATATAAAGGAAAGATTTATCTCGTTAATGATAGGATTTTCTTAATTTCCCAAAAATCACATATTTTTTATATTTATCTATATGCATTTTTCATATTTCTATCTTAAAAAATCTTATAAAGATCACTATTTAGACACATCTATTAAAACTATATTTTCAATATAAATAATATATTGTTTTAATTAATATTTTCTTTAAAAGATCTTTTTTTATATTCGACTAAAGAGATAAGCAAGGCTTTTTTATCCAGTATATCGAATATAGATTTATTGCTATGATATCCGCAACTTCAGAGCACATAAACCTTGGCATGTACTTATAAAATATCTATTTTCTCTCTCCAAAATAGATCAAGTACATCAGATTTGGGCTGCCTCTGACTTGATCAAGTTCACCAGAACTGTTGCTGCACGCTTGCATCTTCCGATCTCAAGCCCTCCTCAGCAATGATCAAGCCACCTACTTAGATCGTAATAAAACTCTTATTTAACACGATTTAAAAATGCTTATACTTTAGGCAAGAATAGAATTAGGACAATTTCATGAAAAAGTTACTTGGCGTTATCTTAAGTGCCTCTGTATTGACTTTAACTGGGTGTGGTAAACAAGAAGCGCCTGCCACTGATGCAGCGCAAAGCAAAGATGCTAATGGTCTTCAAACTGTAACTATGGCTTCGACCGGTTCAGATGCAGACGTATGGCGTTATATCGCGACCCTGCCTGAAACCAAAGCAGCCGGTATCAAACTTGATGTGAAAAATTTTACTGACTATGTGTCAATGAACACGGCAGTAGCCAACAAAGAAATTGATGTGAATGCATTCCAGTCTTATGCCTATATGGTGGCTTACAACGATGCCAACACAGCCAAAATTGTACCTCTATCTACCACTTATTTAGAGCCAATGGGTATTTACTCAAGCAAAGTGAAATCTTTAAACGAGTTTAAAACTGGTGCAACCATTGCTATTCCTAACGACGGCGCAAACGAATCACGTGCATTATTACTTTTACAATCAGCAGGCCTAGTTAAATTAAAAGCTGGTTTTGACAATGTCAAAGGTACAACTTCTGATGTGACCGAAAATGCAAAACAAATCGTGATTAAGCCAATTCAAATGGCGACTGCAGTACGTGTAAAAGATGAAGTTGATGCGATTGTGCTGGGCAATACCCTGGCAATGGAAGGTGGTTTAAACGTATTGAAAGATGCGATTTACTATGAGCCAATCGATCAAAGCACAAAAATGAATGTCAACGTATTAGCTGTTGCAGCAGACCGTCAAAACGATCCAGTCCTGCAAAAAGTGGGTGCGTTGTATCATACGCCAGCAGTAAAAGCATATGTTGATGAACATTTTGGTGGTACGAAAGTTGCGGTAAACAAACCTGTGACGTATTTAACTGAATCAAAATAGTACTATAATAGACTTTTAGAACAGGCAAGGACGATTTCTTGCCTGTTTTTTTATCCGTGATGCAGTTTTTGACACTATGATTGAATTTAAAGATATTTCAAAACAGTATGAGCTTAAGGGTCAAACCTTGCATGCCTTGAATCAGATTAATCTTCAGATTCCAACCGGCAGTATTTTTGGCATCATCGGTTATAGTGGTGCCGGTAAAAGCACCCTCATCCGTCTGATCAACCTGCTTGAGCGCCCAAGCTCAGGCCGGATTATCATTAACGGAACAGATTTTACCGCACTGGATGCCAAAGCATTGCGTCAAGAACGTGCCAGCATCGGCATGATTTTCCAGCATTTCAATTTAATGCAAACCAAAACCGTGGCAGCCAATATCGAAATGCCCATGAAACTCCTAGGCTGGAGCAAGGCAGAACGGGAAAAGCGCCTCGAAGAATTATTAGACTTTATTGACCTAAAACATAAACGTCATGCTTTTCCAGATGAATTGTCTGGCGGTCAAAAGCAGCGTGTTGGTATTGCCCGTGCCCTTGCCAATCATCCAAAAATTTTACTCTGTGATGAAGCGACTTCTGCACTTGATCCACAAACCACCAAATCTGTTCTACAGCTACTTAAAAAAATTAATGAAGAACAAGGCATCACCATTGTTATGGTTACCCATGAAATGGATGTAATTGAAACCGTGTGTGATTATGTCGCCGTGATGGAAAAAGGTGATGTGATTGAAACCGGCAGTACCTTACAAATATTCAGTCAGCCCCAGCACCCGACGACCAAGAATTTTATTCAGACCGTATTACAGCAGCATTTACCAGTCAATATTCTGAATAATCTGGAAAACCAGAACCACAACAGTATTTATTGCCTGAAATTCCTTGGTAGCTCGGCACAGGAAACCGTGATTCAAGCGGTGATTAAACAGTTTGATATCAGTTTAAATATTCTGTTTGCCAATATGACCGAAATTAATGGCACGGTGATTGGCCAGATGTTTATTCAGCTACTGGGTGATGCACAAGAAATTCAAGCAGCAATAAAATTCCTTGAACAACACGGCGTACAAGTCGATCAGGCGGGAGTACAGGCATGAGAGATTTAATTGTACAGTGGCTGACAACGATCACGGCGCCGTTCTGGAAAAGCTCCCTGTCGATAGATCAGTTTGTGACAGCATTGCAAGAAACCTTTCATATGGTGTTCTTCGCGATGCTGTTTGGCTGTATCTGGGGCTTCATTCAGGCGATTACTCTGCTGGTGACACGTCCGAATGGAATTCTGCCGAATCGTGTGATTTATCACGGTCTCAATCCTATTGTGAATGCGCTGCGTTCGCTGCCGTTTATTATCCTGCTAATTGCAGTCATTCCACTGACCAAGTTAATCGTTGGTACATCGATTGGTACATGGGCAGCAATTGTTCCATTGACCATTTATGTCGGCCCATACATTGGTCGCCTGATTGAAACATCTTTGCTTGAAGTGAATGAAGGTATTATCGAATCTGCCCAAGCCATGGGCGCGACGCCAATGCAGATTATATTTAAGTTTATTCTGCCGGAAGCGCGTAGTTCCCTGATTCTTAACCTGACCACCGCCACCATCAGTTTGATTGGTGCCACGGCAATGGCGGGTGCAGTCGGTGCGGGTGGTATTGGTGACTTAGCGATTTCTTATGGTTATCAGCGTTTTGATACCTCTGTTGTCATCATGACGGTGATCGTATTACTGATTCTGGTGCAGATTGTACAAAGCCTCGGTGACTGGTTATCCCGACTTCGTTAAGCTAGTTTTTATGTATGAATAAATCCCTCTTTTTGAGGGTTTTATTGTTTTTAATACTTACAAACCCTTTCTCATTATTTCAAAGTAAAGTCCGGCAACTATTTGATACGTGCCACGGCGACAGGAAGTCGCCCGTTGGTCTGTGGCACATGGAAGTGCCATCAGATCAACAAAGGGGTTTTGTTACTTTTGCCCCGTCAAAAGTAAAAGAAAATATCTTCTAACAACTAACTAAATAATCAGCTTAAAAAATCAAATTCAAACTTGACCTAAAAGTTAGCCATTTCCCCTCATTTTCAAACTGAAACAATAAATCCCATGTTAAACTATTCAATGGTTTTAGCAGGGACTCATCTATGCACTTTGTTCATCTTGGTATTCATACAGAATTTTCGATTACTGAATCCATCGTACGGATACCTGACCTGGTCAAAGCTGCCGAAAAAGAACAGATGCCTGCCCTTGCGCTCACGGATCTTTCTAACCTGCATGCTGCCGTCAAGTTCTATGGCAAATGTTTGGGCAAAGGAATCAAGCCGATTCTGGGTTCCGAAATTCGCCTGAATGATGCCGAACATCGCATGACCTTATTGGCCATGACCAATACCGGCTGGCGCAACCTGACTGAACTGGTATCTGAAGGCTTTATCAGTGGTCAGCAACTGGATATCCCCTGCGTTCAAAAACAATGGATTTTAAATCAGTCTGAGGACATGATTGCCCTGCTCGGCATGCATTCCGATGTCGGCAAAATGCTGATGAGTTCAAATCCGCAAAAAGCGGAACCGCTGCTAGAAGAATGGGTCGAAAAATTTGGCAATCGTGTTTATCTTGCCCTGACCCGCACCAATCGTCCGGATGAAGACAACTTCATTCTGGAAGCCGTGAAGCTGGCAAAAAAATACAATATCGGTGTGGTTGCACATAATGATGTGCACTTCATGACCCGTGACGATTATGAAGCGCATGAAGCGCGGGTATGTATTGCCGATGGTTACGTGCTCGGTGATAATCGCCGCCCTAAAACCTATTCACCTGAACAATATTTCAAATCTGCTGAAGAAATGACGGCGCTGTTCTCGGATATTCCCTCTGCGATTGAGAACACCTACCACATTGCCAAACGCTGTAATGTCACATTGCGACTGGGTCAATACTTTCTGCCGGATTATCCGATTCCTGAAGGTCATACCATTGATACTTTCTTTGCACACTTGTCCAAAGAAGGTCTGGAAGAACGTCTGAATTTCCTGTATCCGCCTGAACAACGTGATGAAGACTGGCCAGAGATTCGCAAGCCTTATGATGAGCGAATCGAATACGAGATTAATATCATTAACTCGATGGGATTTCCCGGCTACTTCCTGATCGTGATGGACTTCATTCAGTGGTCGAAAAGTAACGGCGTCCCGGTAGGTCCGGGCCGTGGTTCGGGTGCAGGCTCACTGGTCGCCTATAGCTTAAAAATTACCGATCTTGACCCGCTGCGTTATGAACTGCTGTTCGAACGTTTCCTGAACCCGGAACGTGTTTCGATGCCCGACTTCGACGTCGATTTCTGTATCGCAGGCCGTGACCGCGTGATTGACTATGTAGCACGTACCTATGGCCGTGATGCGGTCTCCCAGATTGCAACATTCGGCACTATGGCGGCCAAAGGTGCGATTCGTGATGTTGCGCGCGTTTTGGGTAAATCTTATGGCTTGGCGGATCGTATCTCGAAAATGATTCCGACCAAGCCTTTAGGTCTAAGCCTGCTTGAGTCACTAGAAGCTGAACCCCAGCTTAAAGATATCGTCACCAATCCATCCAATCCAGACCATGACGATGCAGCCGAAATCTGGGAAATGGCACTGAAACTGGAAGGTATTACCCGAAACACCGGTAAACACGCCGGTGGTGTGGTGATCTCGCCAACCAAAATTACCGATTTCTCTGCGGTCATGTGTGATGCCGATGGTACCGGACGCGTGGCACAGTTCGATAAAGACGATGTCGAATCTGCAGGTCTGGTGAAGTTTGACTTCTTGGGTTTGCGTAACCTGACGGTGATTGAAGATGCGGTTAAAAATATTAATAAACGCATCAAAGCGGATAAACCTTTAGATATTGCCTATATCCCGCTTGAGGATAAAGACGCATATCTGGTCTTTGCCAATGCTAACACCACCGCGGTATTCCAGTTTGAATCCGTGGGCATGAAAAAGATGCTGAAAGAGGCACGCCCGAGCAAGTTTGAAGAAATTATTGCTTTCGTGTCGCTGTACCGTCCAGGCCCGATGGATCTGATTCCTGACTTTATTCACCGGATGCATGGTGGTGATTTTGAATATTTGCATCCATTACTTGAAGGCGTACTAGAACCCACCTACGGGATTATGGTGTATCAGGAACAGGTCATGCAGGCTGCACAATACTGTGCTGGCTATACCCTCGGTGGCGCGGACTTGTTACGTCGGGCCATGGGTAAGAAAAAACCGGAAGAGATGGTCAAACAGCGCCAGATCTTTATTGAAGGTGCATCGAAAAAAGACATTGATGAAGCTACCGCCAACCATATCTTCGACTATATGGAAAAGTTCGCCGGCTATGGTTTTAACAAATCGCATGCGGCTGCCTATGCTTTGGTTGCTTACCAAACTGCATGGCTAAAAGCGCATTATCCGGCGGAATTCCTGTCTGCGGTATTGACCTCGGAGATGCAGAACACCGACAACGTGGTATTTCTGATTGATGACTGTCGCAAGAATAATCTGGAAGTTTTGCCGCCGTCAGTGAATATGTCGCTGTATCAATTCCATGCCACTGATGAGCAAACTATTGTCTATGGTCTGGGGGCAATCAAAGGCGTCGGTGAAGCGGCGATGCAATCGGTGATTGACTCACGTGCGCAAGAAGGTCCATTCCGTGACTTATTTGATTTCTGTCATCGTATTGACCTGAAAAAAATCAATAAGCGCACCCTGGAAGCACTGATTCGCTCAGGTGCACTGGATTGCTTAGGCATTGATCGTGCCGACCTGATGGCGCAACTGCCTGAAGCGGTTCAAGCTGCGGAACAGGCACGTTCCAACCGTGAAACCGGCATCATGGACTTGTTTGGCGAAGTGGAAGAAGTTCAGCGCAAGCCATCTAAACCCGTCAAACCTTGGGCGGATGAAGTTCGCCTGAAAGGTGAGAAAGACACACTTGGTCTGTATCTGACCGGCCACCCGATTGATGTGTATCGCAATGAGCTGAAAGCCTTTGTGCCTAGTCAGATCAATGAGCTAACGCCGACCCGCCGTGGTGTAACCACCGTGTTTGCAGGACTGGTGGTAGATATTGCCAACTTCCCGAACCGGATGATGATGACCCTAGATGATGGTACGGCACGGATTGAGATTTCAGCCAATCACGAACGCTTCAACCGCTTTAAAGAGATTATCCAGCTCGATAAAGTGGTGGTGATTGAAGGCGAAATCTATGAGCGTGAAGGCTTTGACCGTCCGATGGGACGCCTCACCAAGGCATTTAGCCTGAATGAAATTCGCCAGAAACGTGCCAATAGCATCAAGATCACCCTCACAGCCGAGCATTTCAGTAAGAGCTTGAGCCGTGACCTGCAGCAAATTCTGACTCCTTATTGCAATGTCGATATGTCCGCACATATTCCGGTGATTCTATATCTGGACTATCCGTATGCCACGACTGAACTGCATCTGGGTCTCAACTGGAAAGTCGCCCCACTGGATGAGCTCCTAGCCAAATTGCGTGATTATTTTGGTAAAGAAGCCTTGCATATTGAATACCAGGTCAAGTCCAAAGCTGCCAAAGCCGTGTTCTATGAACAGGCCAAGCCGGTGGATATTCCTCCGCCGCCTGCAGGCATGAGCATGGATGATGCACTGGAAATGTATCAGGCTGAATCCCAACCGCAATATTCATAAATCCTGATCTTTAAAACACCTTAAAATTGGAATCCTCATGAGTCAAATTGACAATGCTGCTGTTTCAGCACATCTCTCCCATGTGCGTATTGTCATGGTCAATACCACTTTACCTGCCAATATCGGCAGTGCCTTACGTGCCATGAAAACCATGGGCCTGTCCAAACTGGTTCTGGTGGCACCGAAAACCTATCCGCATCCGGATATTGATGCGCTGGCTGCGGGTGCAACTGACCTGATCGAGCAGATCGAGATTGTAGAAAGCCTGGAAGATGCCATTAAAGACTGTCAGATTGTATTCGGTACCAGCGCACGCAGCCGTACCATTCCCTGGCCGCTGTTAGATGTGCGTCCTGCCGCAGAAAAAGCCATGACCGCTGTTGTTCAAGAGCAGCAGGAAGTTGCGATTTTATTTGGCCGTGAAGACCGTGGTCTGACCAATGAAGAACTGGCGATGGCCAACTATCACCTGACTATTCCTGTGAATACTGATTATGGCGTACTGAATGTAGCTCAGGCGATTCAGGTGATCTGCTATGAGATGCGCATGGCGACGATGAGTCAAATTGAACAGCCACGTGATGCTAAAGCGACCATGCAAGTCATTGATGGCATTGAAATGGAATGGGATGAACCCTTGGTCAACCATGCCCAGATGGAACAATTCTATCCGCATTTGGAAAAAATGCTGGCAGAAATTGAATTTATGGATCCAAAAAATCCAAGATTATTGCCTTTACGCTTGCGTCGCCTCTTTGGACGTATACAATTAGATCGTATGGAATATCACTTACTTCGTGGTATTTTCAGCCGTGTTCAGGCATTGAACAACGGTACCTGGAAAAAATCTTCACACACATCATCACAGGACGAGGATCAAATCTAATGCTAAAACAGCTCAAAGAAGATATACAAGCTGTCTTTGCGCGCGATCCTGCAGCACGCAATACCTTAGAAGTCTTAACCACTTACCCTGGCATTCATGCGCTGATCATGCATCGCATGGCACATGAGCTATGGAATAAAGACTGTAAAGGAACTGCGCGTGCGTTGTCTTCGTTTAGCCGCTTTGCCACCGGCATTGAAATTCATCCCGGCGCAAAAATTGGCCGCCGTTTCTTTATCGATCACGGTATGGGTGTGGTCATTGGCGAAACTGCTGAAATTGGCGATGACGTGACGCTTTATCACGGCGTGACTTTGGGCGGAACGACCTGGAATAAGGGTAAACGTCATCCGACCCTAGAAGATGGCGTGGTGGTCGGTGCTGGTGCCAAGATTCTAGGGCCATTTACCGTGGGTAAAAATGCCAAAGTCGGTTCTAATGCGGTCGTCACCAAAGCGGTTCCTGAGAACGCCACAGCGGTGGGCAACCCGGCACGTTTTATCACTAAAGACAAACCCAAAGATGATGCTGAAGCCCGTCGTCGTGACTATGCCGAAAGTATCGGTTTCCAGCCCTATGCCGCGACTGAAGACCAGTCTGATCCGATTTTAGAAGGTATGCGGATTCTGCTGGATCGCATTCAGCAAAATGAAAAACGCATGAACAACTTGTGCAATCGTCTTTCTTTGTTAGATCCGACCTTTAACAAGCAGCAACAGGATGGCCAGCCTTTGAGCAAAAAAGAGTTGGAGATTCTGGAAGAAGCGCGCCGTGAATGTGAAGCGCAAACCAGCCAATCCAAAGCCTGAATATCACACTTCACTCTGTAACACGGGTTTACTTGCATGATCGTTATACTTTTCATAGACTGACGATCATGCAATTTTTGAATAGATGTTTTAAAAATAACAGAATGGATGACTATTATGACCTTTAAGCCCTTGGCACTTGCTTGCTTAGCATTCACAATTACTGCGTGTTCCACCACTCCTCAGAAATCTGCTGAGAAACCTGTGGACCAAGTGGTTTTTGTAGAGCCTGAACTGAGCCCACCATTTTATGCTTTAAATCCATTCAATTATAATGAACCGCCTGAATTTGAAGTGCATTTGAAAAAAGCTGCAGCGCAGCCTGTAACCAAGATGGTGGTGACGGATCCTAATGATCCATCCAAGCAACTGACCCTGGATGTGAATAAACTGATTATTCCAGTGGTAGATAGCAATACACGTGCAATGCGTTATGCAGCACTTGCCAATTCAAATGAAATCGATATCACCGAAATTGACGATTTCCTGCAAATGGTCGAAGGTAAGGCACGTCATTATCCACCACGTTTCAGCGATCGTCAGGAACGCCGTGGTTTTGAAGCCAAATTGCGTGAAGTCACCCGACAACTGGATACTTTAGCGGCCCGTCCAAATGCCTCTTTTGATGTGTTGATGCGTGCTTTTAAAGCCAGCGTGATGGCACGTAACCTGGATCTGGGTTCAGTTTATACCACCAATTCCCTGACCTATGCCCAGCGTATTCTCAAAATTAATCCAGAAGATCCTGAGGTCAACTTCTGGTTTGGTTTTGGTCTGTCTGAAGGCGGTGGTCAACGTGAAGCCATCGCTTATCTGGACAAAGCCATGAAAGCTGGCGTTCAGGAGGCTTATCTTTCTGCAGCCAATAACTATATTGCATTGGAACAGAAGAAAAATGCCACTCAAACCTTGGCGAACTATAAGGTGAAATATCCGCAAGAAGCTGAAGTGGCTGACCGCCTGATTCAGGAAATTGAGAAAAATGGCCGCTGGAATGTTTGGCAAATTCTGCAAAGCTCAACACCTGCTCCGGCTACAGACCCAGCAACAGCACCGGTGACCCCATAATCAAGATTCGCTTCAATTTGATTACAAATAGACTGCTACGGCGGTCTATTTTTATGGGAAAAAATTAGTAAAATACAAAACATTATCCCGCTTTATAACTTGAATTCAGTGAAAAGTTTTATGCACGAAAAAATAAATAAAAGATTAATGCTGTGCACTTTACTCATCACCAGCATACTCAGCGGCTGTCAGGTGGTCAGTGTTAAGGAACAGGCGATTAATGTCACGCTGAACAATGAGCGTGACAGTATCTTGACCCGCGACAAGCTTAGCGAAGCCAGTCTGAATGTGTTGTCCATGACAGGTCTTGAAGCTCAGATCTGTATTGATCAGCCCGAAGAATGTGTGGAAGATCTGAAAAGTATTCCCCAGATTTTAGATGAACAATTGCTTTCTACAGCAAGTGAATTATATCTAGCCAACTCCTTACAAAATGCCAAGTCTGCTGAATGTAACACCGGAATTTTAAACAAAACCCGATCACCGGAAAAACAGCAACAACACAAGCAGAACATCCAGAAATGTCTGGATCAGCAGCTCACTATGCTGGATAAAAGCATTCGTTATAGCTATGCCTATCTATTTAAAACCGAGCGTGCGCCGCAAGAGCGTATTTTTGATAACCGCCAGGTCCAGATTCGTGACTTTTATAACCTGGCAATTGCTCATCTGATTCAACGCTATGCTGAACGTTATGAAGCCAAACAGTCCGGCCAGCGCATTCAGGTCGGTGACAGTGTATACACCATTGATCTGGAAAATTTTCCGCAGCTGAAAAACCAGACCATTGAACAGCTGATGTCTACCTATAACATGAACTTTTCCGGCCTACGTTCCATCACCCGCCGTGATGGTTTTGGTTCAGAATTTTTAGTGGTTTTACCTGAAGCACAGCAAACCGAGCAGGATAAAAAATATATTGTCGATCCGCTCAAGCACAACTATCCAAATGGTAAAAATCCTAACATTCATTCAGCACGCTATCTGGCGACCACCATTACTGCTGTACCAAAATCCGCGAATTCGACTGAACAGATTTTATCTACTTCGGAGTTTTACCTGAAACTGTATGACCCTTATAAACATGAAAAGATCAAAGTAGCTTCGAAAGAATATGCGCTAGCCGCCAACTTTTCCGCACCTTACGGTTTATGGCTGGCCGAGAACAATCTGGGGCGTTTAGCCTATCTGACGCTGATTAATCGCGAAGACAGTCTGAGCATGCCGCACCTGTACATGCTGGAACCTTATAATCCGGACAAGAAAGTGCTGGTATTGATTCATGGCCTGGCCAGTAGTCCTGAAGCCTGGATTCGTCTGACCAACGACATTATGGGTGATCCGGTATTAAGAGAAAATTTCCAGGTCTGGCAGGTATTTTATTCTACTAATATGCCGATTCTGGAAAGCCGTTTTCAAATTAATGCACTGGTTCAGCAAGGCTTTGCCCAGGTCGCGAACAATGCACCAGCCAAAAAAGATGCGGTACTGGTCGGACATAGCATGGGAGGTGTGATTGCCCGTTTAATGGTCAGTCAGGCCGATATTACCCAAGATGCATTCAAGCTGGTACAAAATACCCGCATTGCACAATTTAAGGATAACCCGCTCTTTAAAGCACGCCTGCAAATGCGGCCTATTCCAAATTTCACTCGGGCCATTTTCTTAGCGACACCACATCGTGGGACAGAATATGCCGACCGCTGGCATACCAAACTGGCCCGTAAAATTATCCGTATACCGGGTGCATTTTTGGGTGCCTTTGCCGATACCCTGCAAGGCCAGATCGGGTTAAACGAGTTTGTCAAAGAACTGGGGCATGACCTGATTCAAAATGGCCCAAGCGATCTGAGTGAAAATTCAAAATTCACGGCGTTGACCCAGGATATTCAGCCTTCTAAAGATATCAAATTTCACTCGATTATCGGCAATACCGTAGATACGCAAGACACCAAGCTCATGAGCGATGATATCGTTTCATATGAGAGTGCTTACCTAAATGGTGCTGTATCTAGCAAAGTCATTAAGGGTGGCCACTCGATTCAGGAAACGCCTGAAGCCGTACTGGAATTACGCCGGATTCTCAGATTACATCTGACCGATCTTGGTCTTTATGATCCGGAATAAACTATCGTCTTGATTGAGACTTGCCACCGCATGTTCGCATCCGGTGGTTTATTTTTTAAAATTGCAAATAATGCTGAATAAGAAGCCATAGCGACAGATCTGAGCGCTGACTTAAAGATTCATCTGGAATTTCATTTCTTTCTAAAAATTAAATTTGATAGACTTGCTGCAATACAGCTTTAAAGCTGAATTGAATCAGCAGATTCATTTCACATTTTCGATCTCCTGTGCTCAACCATGTTGGATTGGCCTGATTGAAAATGTGCTTTAAATTTTCCTGCATAGCCTATTGAGCAGTATTTGCATTTATCTCTTGTTGAAAGGATTTATTTTTAATGACCAGTTCAGAAATTATGGCTGATCTTTCTACCTTAACGCCCATGATGCAGCAATACATGTCGGTGAAAATGCAGCATCCGCATTCTTTGATGTTTTATCGTATGGGTGATTTTTATGAACTGTTCTTTGAAGATGCACACAAGGCAGCCAAGATTTTAGGCATTACCCTGACCCATCGTGGTAAAGCCAATGGTCAGCCAATTCCTATGGCGGGCGTGCCTTATCATGCAGCCGAGGGCTATCTGGCACGTCTGGTCAAAAAAGGCGAAACCGTGGTGATCTGCGAGCAGATCGGCGAGGTTACTGGCAAAGGACCGGTTGAGCGTGGTGTAGTTCGAATTATTACGCCGGGCACACTGACCGATGATGCCATGCTCGGTGCACATCAGAGCTCGAATCTGGTGGCTTTATGTATTCAGCAGAATCAGATCGGCATTGCACTTCTTGATCTCAGCGCCGGCCTATTTAAAGTCCAGCAGCAGGATTATGATCTTAACCAGCTCATGATTGAACTGGCGCGTTTGATGCCAAGCGAAATTCTGCTGGATGAAAGTATCACTGATCCGACATTGACCGAACAACTCAAACAGCAACTGGATATCTCGGTCACCAAACGTCCCGATGTCGACTTCAACCTGAACAATGCGCAAAAAACCTTATGCGACCAGTTTGCTGTCAGCACGCTTTCAGGTTTCGGCATTGATCATTTACCTTTGGCTAAAGCAGCGGCTGCGGCACTGATTCACTATGCAAAAGAAACCCAGAAAACTGCGTTACCGCATATCCGCACGATTCAGCTAGAACAAAGTTCAGATTTTATTGCTTTGGATCCGGTGACACGCCGTAATCTTGAACTGATTGAGCCTTTATTTGAACATGGGACATCCTTATTTCAACTGATCAATGACTGTCAGACTGCTATGGGTGGACGCTTGCTCAGTCGCACCCTGATGCAACCTTTACGCGATACCGCGCTGCTGGATGAGCGCCTGGATGCCATTCAAGCCTTGCTGCAAGGTTTCCACGAAGCACCTGTACGTCTGGTGCTTAAAGAGATTAGCGATATTGAACGCGTGCTGAGCCGTATTGCGCTTGGCAGTGCCCGCCCACGTGATCTGGTACAACTGCGTCAGGCCTGTGCGCAAATTCCATTTTTACGTCATGCCCTGCAACCGATTGTGAGTCAGCAACAGTCCACGCTCTTGGTGCAGCTCAATGAAGAACTCGGCGACTTCCATGGTTTGCATCAACGCCTGATGTCAGCCATTGTAGAAAATCCACCCGTCCTGCTGCGTGATGGTAATGTCATTGCAGAAGGTTTTGACAGTGAACTGGATGAACTGCGTCAGATTCGTGATCATGCCAGCCAGTTCCTGATTGATCTGGAAATCAAAGAGCGTGAACAAAGCGGCATTCCGGGACTGAAAATCGGCTATAACCGTGTTAGTGGCTATTATATTGAGTTAACCCGAGCACAAGCCGAACAGGCACCCGAGCATTATATCCGCAGGCAAACCCTGAAAAATGCCGAACGCTACATCACGCCTGAACTGAAAGCATTTGAAGACAAAGTCTTATCTAGCGAATCGCGTGCCTTGGCCCGTGAAAAAATGCTGTTTGAAATGCTGCTGGATGAACTGCGTCAGGATATCGGCAGTTTACAGATGATGAGCAGCGCCATTGCCCAGATTGATCTGATTGCTAATTTTGCCCATCAGGCGCGTTTACGCAACTGGTCGCGTCCAAAATTTAGCCCTGAAATCGGTGTAAGTATCACTGCTGGACGACATCCAGTGGTAGAAGCCCTCAGTAAATCGGCCTTTACTCCGAACGATACGCGACTGGATTTTTCCCATCGCATGGCCATCATTACCGGCCCCAACATGGGTGGTAAATCCACCTTTATGCGCCAGACTGCATTGATCGTGTTGCTGGCTTATTGTGGTGCCTATGTTCCAGCGCAAGCTGCAACTTTAGGTCCGGTTGACCGTGTCTTTACCCGTATTGGTTCTGCCGATGATTTATCGACCGGCAAATCAACCTTTATGGTGGAAATGACCGAAACCTCGCAAATCCTGCATCATGCCACCAGCCAGTCTTTGGTACTCATGGATGAAGTTGGCCGTGGAACCAGTACCTATGATGGCTTGTCTTTGGCTTGGGCCTGTGTGCTGGATCTGACCAAACGCATTCAATGTTTATGTCTATTTGCTACCCATTATTTCGAACTGACTGAACTGGATAAGGAAAGTGGCATTAATAACTACCATGTCACGGCCAAAGAGCTGAATGGTAATCTGATTTTATTGCATAAGGTGCAACATGGCCCGGCCAGTCAAAGTCATGGCTTGCAAGTCGCGAAATTGGCAGGCATTCCGGCTGCGGTGATTAAAGAAGCGCAAAACCGCTTAAAGATTCTGGAAAAACAGCATCAGGCCAAGCCACTGAGCCCGCAGCATGATCTGTTTGCAATGCCTGAAGTTATGGAGCCTATAGAACGTATCATCGAAATTGAAAAAGAATCGCCTGCACTGGACTTACTCGAAGATATTGATGTAGATAGTTTAACTCCGCGTGAAGCCTTGCAGCAGTTATATGCGCTCAAAGACCTGATCAAACAGCCAAGTTAATTCTCGGTCCTAGACCTCATCTGGCATAGGGTCGATGTCCTGAACATACCGATGAATGCTGTAATTCATCGGTATGCGACCTTTTTTCAAATTTAACAGCCCTATATATAACAAATATCAATAAAAGGAATTGTTAGTTCCCCCTGTTTTTGCCTAAAATACAGCATTCGTAATTAGAACCATATTTTTTAGGTAGCTGTCGCCATGACCTTCGTTGTCACTGAAAATTGTATTAAATGTAAATATCAAGACTGTGTTGAAGTTTGCCCTGTAGACTGTTTCTATGAAGGTCCTAACTTCCTTGTGATTAACCCGGACGAATGTATCGACTGTGCGTTATGCGAACCTGAATGCCCGGCAAATGCAATTTTCTCTGAAGACGAATTACCAGAAGGTCAGGAAGTCTTTATTGAACTGAATGCTGACCTGTCACAAAAATGGCCAAATATCACACAAATTGGTGACCAGCCAGCAGACCGTGAAGAATGGAATGGCAAAGCAGACAAATTACAATACCTTGAAAAGTAATTAGTTTAAACTTTAAAAGATCAGCAAATGCTGATCTTTTTTATACTCAACGCACACATTTCATTGCAATATTCTCCAAATTTCTCCCTATATTTAGTCTAAAATAGCGCTATTTTGTAAATATCTGATTTCTATAAATGAAGAACTTGTTAAAGGGATTATTGAGTCTTTGTATAATTCCTCTTGTTTTTGTGGGCTGTACCACGACCACAAAACAACCTGGACAGGCCACCACACCTGCTGGAAAACGGATTTACATTCCACAAGAACGTGTTCAATACGATCGTAAAGCCCACCCAAAAACTGTGCCTTATGTGTATACCCACTGGGTATCGGCACTGGATAATTTGTCACGCGTGCGTGAATATGAGGTTTTTCTGGAACGTCATGGGGTTGGCAATATCATTCCGAGTTTCGAATTGATGCGTACTGCACGTGATTGGGCCAAGTGTGGCCGTTCCCAATACATGATTCCAAGCCGTGAATTATGGGCCAATCAGATCCCAACTTTAAAAGTCTTTAAATATCTGGTTGCAGCCAATGTACTGACTGATTTTGAAGTCACATCAGTCTATCGTGACCTGCCTTTGAACCAGTGTGCCGGTGGTGCCAATTCTTCACGCCATCTTTACAACTCTGCGATCGATTTCCGGATTGGGCCTGAATATCCTCAGGCACAAGATTATAGCTATATTGAAAATACCAAGTTCAAATTGTGTCAGTTCTGGGTCCAGCATGGTCAAAGCCTAAATATGGGACTCGGCATGTATGCTTCTGGCCAAATCCACATCGATACCCAAGGTTATCGTACTTGGGGACCGAGTTTAGGCCGTAATTCTTCGATGTGTAATTACTAAGTCATGACAACCGCTCTACAAAGTTCATCCAGGACTTTTTAGAGCCTAAAAAATCAGCACCTATAGAACAATAAATTGCGCTCTGCCGCGAAAAGTTTAAAATGCACGCATCGCAATCGAGGTGCTAAGACTATGCAACAAATGTGGACAGACATTGATCACTACATTGATTCACATTTAATTCCTGAAGACCCCATTCTGAATCAAACTCTTGAGAATACCGCAGCGCACGGTTTTCCTGATCATCTGGCTGTAGCACCAAATCAAGGCATGTTGTTGCAGATGCTAATCCAGATGAACCAGTGTAAACGTGTACTGGAACTCGGCACATTTGCAGCATATAGCACCATGTGGCTGGCACGTGCCTTGCCTGATGATGGCTATATCCTGACGATTGAAGGACGTGATACCCATGCGGCAATGGGTCAGGAAAATATTGATCGCGCGCAGCTTAAACAGACCGTCGAACTGAAATGCGGCCGTGCAGCAGATGTGCTTAAAGCCCTGCCTGAAGATACGGAAGCTTTCGATTTCATCTTTATTGATGCAGACAAACAGAGTTATCCGGAATATCTGGAACTCAGTTTAAACCTGTCGCACTCAGGTACACTTATTTTTCTGGACAATGTGATTCGTGCTGGCGAAATCATTAACCCGGACAATAATAAACCAAGTATTGAAGGCATTCGTGACATGTTTAAAGCGCTTCAAAATCATCCACGTATCTTGTCATGCACTGCTTTACAAACGGTTGGCAGCAAAGGACATGATGGTTTTGCACTCGCGATTGTGAAATAAAACAAGAAGAACAAAAATCACCCAATGACATATTTACCATAAATAACATTAACTTATAAATATTAACCACAGAGTTATCCACAATATATGAGGATAACTCTGGTCATTTTTAAATCAAGCTGTAACAATTTACGATTAGACTTCGCGCTTGGCTATTATATGCAATTCTCACTTCGCAACCAGTAAAGGCACTTTTGAATTCCGGAAAATCGTGGTCGCAATACTGCCCAAAAAGAACTGGTGAATTTTACTGTGACTAAATGCACCCAACACGATCAGCTGAATTCCGAGTTCCTGCTGATAGGTCAAAATATTTTCTGCGACATCGCCATAGCGGTATTGTGGCACCACATCTAAACCAGCCTGATTTAAATATTGCAAAGGCTCATTCAGAATCTCAGCATGATCACCGATATATAACAAATGGCATTGCAATAAGCGCAGCAGATCACTTTCCGCAATCCGTTTCATCATCTTGATACAGGTCGGTGAATATTCATAGGCGAAAATAAATCGTGTCGGCGGCTTAAACTGTTCTCCGACCGTCATCACGGTACAATTGGCCCCACGAATAAAATTTTCCACATTGGTACCGATCGGTTTGTTTTTTTCAGCCGAGCGTTCACCAAGCAATCCAATCACCGCGATATCATCAGGCTGCAGGATCTGGAAGCTTTGCTCCAGAAAATCACCCTTTTCCTGAATATGTGTGGTTTGAATACCGTGTTCTGCCAGAATCCGCTCGGAAATGTGTTGCAGCAGGTTATTGCTATAATCCAGCGCAATTTCACTTTGTTTTTGTTCAAGCTCAGCCAGTTCTTTCAGTAACATGGCATTACTTTCAAAGCCAATCACTCCGCTGATTTCCCCCAGATGATAACTGGCCGGGTAATAATCCAAAACCTGTAACAGGACCAGTTCACGGCCAGTCTGTTTGGCAATCCATGCCGCCGCGTCAGCCAGCGCGTTTATACATGGTGATGAGTCGATGCAGGCGATGACACGTTTCATGTTTAGCCTCTCTTCTATTTATGATAAAAATTTCTTAGTTATTTTTAACTTAGCATAAGCATTCAAAAATGTGCAGCGAAATCTGTAAGGCTTGACTTGAAATATGTTAACTTTTATGTGAACAAATATAGATCAATATATCGAACCATCTGCTGAGTCAGGCTGTTGCATCAAGCACTTGACTTCCAAAAGCTTATTCACGATAGCGAATGAATTGGGCCGGATTACCGGCGACAATCGCACGCTTCTCGACATCCTTGGTCACCATACTGTTCATTCCCACCACGGCCTGATCTGCGATTTTAATTCCGTCCTTGATACCGACATGCGCACCGAGCCACACATCCCGACCAATCTCGATGCCTTGCGAACGTACTGGCTGCTGATAAATCGGCTGCTCCAAATCCATGCCATGATCAAAGGCATAAAGATGACAATAAGCGGCGATACGCACCTGATCATGCAGTTTAATCCCCACCCGACCGCCATCCAGAATACAGTGATGATTAATCGCCACTTCATTACCAATGTCCAGAGGGCCATGCAAGGTGCAATCTGCGGCAATAAAGGTATTATCACCAATAATGATTTTGCGTCCCGGCTCCGCGAAAATATGTGCAAGAGGTGAAATAAAACAGTTTTCACCAATCTCGACGGTTTCCATCTCCATCAGATAAGCCTGATAGTCCTTTTGCCACGCTTCTGCCCAACCGCGATTTTTAGGCTTTAAGGACCAGTACAGCCAAGGCATATAATTCAGGCGATGTTTATGCTGCTCACGATATTTCAGTAATGGATCTACGTCAGTCATCTGTCGCTTCTTCTATGATTTTGAGCTGTTCCCGGCCACGGGTCACATCTTGAATTTTTAGGGCAAAAGGTTGAATTTGATGTAACTGAAATAAGGCTCTGACCTGTACTCCTTCAGCTGTATATTCTTCCTGATAGTCAATCTGTTGCTGGTTCAACTCATATTGAAAGATGGCCCACTCATTGAATTGACAGGAAAATTGCACCTTTTTCTTTTCAATCAGTTCAATTTTTTCTGCTAACAACAAACATTGTCCAGCACAGCCGCCATAGGCACGTACCAAGCCCCCTGTTCCCAGCTTGATCCCGCCATACCAGCGATTGACCAGCACCAGCACATTGGTCAGCTCATTGCCTTCAATGGTTGCCAGAATCGGGCGTCCTGCAGTACCTGAAGGTTCACCATCATCATTAAAGCGTACCTGATGGCCAATTTTCCAGGCCCAGCATTGATGGGTGGTACTTGGATCGCGATAAGCCTCCAGAAAATCTTTGACGTCCTGCTCATTTTCAACAGGTGTGGCAAAGGCCTGAAAGCGGCTTTTTTTGATGTCTTCCTCAAAACTGACCAGGCTGGCAATGGTAAATGGCATAACTTCAGGCTTTAAACTCTCACTGCTGCAGTATACCCGCTTTGCACAGACAAATAAAAAGCCTCTCCACGGAGAGGCCTGATTTTGATCGATTGTTTTACTCAATTGCTTGGCAAATATTACCGTTCACGCAAGGCTTCTTTGGCTTTATTAAATGGCTTGATCAGATAATCCATCACGGTTTTTGAACCAGTACGAATATCCACGGTGGCCACCATCCCTGGAGTAATATTGAACTCCTGCCCGGCATTATTGCTGAGCTTGTCGCTATCGGTACGGATATACACCCAATAATAAAATTGATCCTGCTTGACTTCATCACGCAAGGTATCCGGTGAAATCATGGTTACTTTACCGCTTAGCCCGCCATAAATTGAATAATCATAGGCGCTAATTTTGACCAGCGCTTCCTGATCAGGGCGAATAAAGGCAATATCACGCGGCGAAATTCGAGCTTCAACCAGTAATTTTTCATCTAGTGGCACGATGGTTATCAACTTGCCATTTTGTGGAATCACGCCGCCCAGCGTCATCACATCAATCTCTTTGACCACACCGCGAACCGGTGATTTAAAAACAGTTCGGCTCAAAGTATCCGACTTGCCACGTACCACCTGTTGCTGAGTTTCCACATCGGTATTGGCTTTGGACAGCTCTTGCCGCGCATTTACATAATATTGATTACGGATATCATTCATCTGATTACGCAGGTCATTGGCTTCACGTTTTAGACGCAACACTTCAACTTCACTGGCTGCCCCTTTGGCGACCAAGGGAGCGGTCATTTCCAGTTCTTGCTGCACCAGTAACAAAGCCTGTTCCAGGCCTGCAACAGATTCTTGCAAATTGGCTCGACGCGACTGATACAGGGCCGTTTCTTCTTTAACCAATTTGGGGTATTTCAACACTTCTTCAGGAAAGACCAACGGTGCGCCGGTGACTTCCGCACGTAAACGGGCTGAAGTGGCACGTGATGACACCAGCAAGGATTCTGATTCACCGACGTTGGATTCAAAGCGGGTCGGATCAAGCTGGGCCAATACTTGCCCACGCTCGACAATCTCACCTTCTTTGACATTAAGTTTAGTCAAAATACCGCCATCCAGAGACTGAATCACCTGCTCTTTGGATGATGGAATTATTTTTCCAGTACCGGTAGATACTTCTTCCAATTTGAATAACCAGGCCCAGCTCAGCAATACCAATAGGCCAATGCCGATAATCCAGATGATGATACTTGATTTCGGTAAGGGCGGCTCCTGAAAGCTGACCTTGCTGGAACGTTTTAGTTGTTGTAGTTCACTCATGCACTTGCTCCCACAACCCGCTTATTACCACCTTGCGACTGATTCAGGATCTGATCCCTTGGTCCATCCATCACAATCCTGCCATCATTGACCACCAGAATACGATCCACCAGTTCCAATACCGCACGGCGATGGGTCGCAACGATCATCGTACGATGGGTTAAATAACCTTTAAGATGATCAATCAACTGTTTTTCTGACACATCATCAATGGCAGCGGTCGGTTCATCCAGTAGCAAATTTTTTGGTTGACGGATCAATAACCGTGCCAATAACAAGGCTTGACGCTGCCCACCAGAAAAGCCGACACCACCCTCTAAAAGGATATGATCCAGTCCTTCTTTTTTCTCCTGTACAAATCCCAGTGCACCGGTAATTTGTAAGGCTTCCAGAATTTGCTGATCGGTGGCCAAAGGTGCACCCAAAGTCAGGTTTTCACGAATTGAACCATAAAATAACTGCGAGTTCTGATTTAGCAAACTCATATCACGCCGCACATCTGACGGATCAATCAGGGTCAGATCAATACCATCCAGCTTGACCTTGCCCTGTAACGGTGTCTGCATCCCAGACAAAAGCTGTAACAAGGTCGATTTTCCTGCACCATTACGGCCCAGAATCGCGATTTTCTCCCCCGGCTTGATTTCCAGCTTGGGAATCATCAAACTCGGTTTCGGATCATCATCGCCATATTTAAACACCACCCCGTTGAGCTCATAATGCCCATCCAGTGCCGGACGATGAATCAGGTGCGAATAATCCGGCTGATCCACTGGTTTTTTCATGAGTTCATCCAGACCAGCCTTGGCGACTTTAGCCTGTTGCAAGCGACCCAGTACACCCGTAATTTGTGAAATTGGTGCCAGCATGCGTGAAGATAGAATCGAACAGGCCACCAGTGCGCCTGTGGTCATGTCACCCTCCATCACCGCAAAGGCCCCGACTAAAACCACAATCGCAAAGGTCAGCCCCTGAATTTTTTGAGTCCAGGCGGTCATCAAGCCGACAATTTTACGTTGCTGTATGCTGACATCGGCTGATACTTCATTCATATGATTCCACTGATTCTGGAAACGCGTTTCAGCTCTTAACAGCTTGATGTCTTCAATTCCTTCTACAGCTTCTACCAGCAAGGCATTGCGGATGGCAGATTCGCGCATCCCCAACTGGGCCAGCTGTGCCAGTTTTTTCTGCGCCAGAATCCCTGGAAGAATCATTAAGGGCACAACGAGTAACATGACCCAGAACAGATTGCCACCGATCACCCAGAAGATGCCCAAGAACAGGAAGAAAAATGGCAGATCGGCAATGGCCGTAACTGTGGTTGAAGTCACCAGCTCGCGAATTTGTGAAATGAAGGTTCCTGTTGATTTGGAACGTTCATTGTTTTTAATCCGTAATGAATGACCAAACACCCGGTCAGAAATTTTTAAATCCGCACGTTTACCAATAATGTCTGACAGATAGATCCGCGAGACACGTAAAACAAACTCAAAAATCGCGGCGATCAGCACACCACCGGCCAACACCCATAACGTCGGAATGGACTGTGATGGAATGACACGGTCATAGACATTCATCGAGAAGACTATCGTGGCCAATGCTAGAATATTGGCAATTAAAGACGCAAACATCACATCGATATAACGCTTCCAGTCATTCAGGACAATTGACCAGAACCAGTTTTTCTCAAAGGGTTTGATATATTCATCCACCCGCGCATCTGGCACTGAAGATTCAGGACGCAGCACATAAAGATGCTTTATGCCAGTCTCTAAGTGTTCAACTGTAAAGCTTTGAGATAAACCTTCATCACCACTGAGCTGGATGCTGACATTGCCCTGTGTGTCGATGCGTTCGATCACGCCCACATCACCACTATCGAATTCAACCAGTAAAGGTAAACGCCATGAATTCAGCAGGCTGCGCTCAAATTTATTTTTACGGAGATTTAAACCCATCTGACGACTGACAATCTTGAGCATGTCATCGATGTCATGATGCTGATTCCAGTCCAGTTGCAGACGAATTCGCTCCTCAGAAGGCTCAATACGGTAATGCCGGGCAATATTTAAAACTGCCTGAAGCCAAGGTTGATAATTTATTATTGTAGTACTCATGGCTGAACTTCAAACCCCTGAATAGAAATGCTGTTAAGCGCGTAAATATCCCGTGTACGGCCCGTGACCTGAATGTACTGTACGATCGCCGAATAAATGTCATAGCGCGCCGCTTCAATTTCCTGCGCTGCACTATGAATGGCTTGCTCTGCATTCAGCAAATCCACTACGGTTCGGGTACCCAATTTATATTGTTCTTGATACAGCTCTTTGGTGCGTACCGTGGTTGCTCGGCGTTGGGATAAAACCCCCATTTGCTTTTGTTTATTTTCAATTTGCTCACGGATCAAGCGCACCTGATCCAGTACATCCAGATAGACCGTATTGACCTGTGCGCGTGCAGCTTCTTCGGCATAGCTTGCGGCACGAGTCTGTGAACGTGTTGCACCACCCTGATACAAATTACTGCTGGCTTCAATCATGACTGAATTATAGAAGCCATCATCTTCATTATTATTCGGATTCCGTCCATTCATCGCCTGACTTAGACTGCCTTTAACACTAATAGTCGGATAAGGACTTAATCGCGCCTGATCTTTTTGCAAACGGGCAATATTAACCCCGGCGTGTGCCAGAATCATGTTCGGAATCTGGGTAAATTCCGGATCTTGATAAAGATCGGCCTGTGCCACAATGCGCTCAGGAATATCCCATTCAATAGCTGATACATCAAATCCTAGCAAGGTACGCAAGCGTTGTTGATATTGTCTGAGTTGGGTCTGCTGTACAATCAGATTTTATTGCGCTGCTTCCAGATTGGACTGCGCCTGAATCGGGTCGGCCTGACTGCTGATTCCGGCGCGGGCACGCAAATTGGCAATTTCTGCAATCCGTGCAATGCCCTGAATCTGCTGCTGGGCAATCTTGGTAATCTCCTGATAGCGCTTAATATTCACTATTGCATCAGCCACTTCAAATGCGACCTGGTCCAGACTGACCAGCACCCTGGCCTGTTGTTCTGCCAAGCGGGCTTCTTCCACATTGACATTGGTTTTAATTTTGCCAAAGTCATACAGCATCTGGGTGGCATTCAAAGAAACCATTTGTCGTCCACGTTCACCGGAAGTGAGGTCACCTGTCCCGATACCCCCGGATAACTGCGGATAATAACCCGATCTCGCCACATCAATATTCGCGGCCTGCGCAGATAATGTCGAAATACTCTGGGTGATTTCAGGACGGCGCTGCACCGCCCGATGTACGGCTTCCATCAGATTCATTTTCTGTGGAATGCCAGCTGTGATCGTAGAACTTAAAGCTGGCTGTCCTGACTGTGGCCGGGTAATTTGCGGCAGCTCAGCTACTTTTGATGTATCTAATGAATAATGACCAAGCGAGGTAATATCAATGGTATGCGCTGACCGTGTTGGTTTGGGTGCAATCAACTGGCCCAAGCCATTCTTGAGATTGGCAAAATAATGGGGTGAGCTTTCTGCATGCCCCAAAGACACAGATAAAGGCAAAAGAAGAAATATCAATCCCCTTCTTTTTTGATCTGTTTTCCCCTGATTTTTTTTAAAGTGTTCTGCCCTAAATCGCATAATTATGTAATGTTTCTTGTTTTAGCCTAACAATATATCAAATCCCTTTAAAAGAAATCTTTTTCACTTTGATTTGATCAAAAAAAACCCTGCATTCGACAACTGGCGCCTGATGCAGGGTTTTTATAGAAAGCAGGATTATTTAAACAGTGAAATCATCACCCAGATAAACTTTTCTCACAGTCTCATTCGCCAGGATTTCTTCTGGTGTACCTTCAGCAAGCAATGCACCCTCACTGACAATATAAGCATGCTCACAAATCGCCAGCGTTTCACGCACATTATGATCGGTAATCAGCACCCCAATTCCGCGATCTTTCAAGGTCGTAATAATATCCTTAATATCTCCAACCGAAATCGGATCGACACCGGCAAAAGGCTCATCGAGTAACATAAATTTTGGGTCGGCCGCAAGTGCACGTGCAATCTCGGCACGACGTCGCTCACCTCCCGATACACTCATGCCCAAAGAATCTTTGATATGAGTGATTTTAAAGTCTGCCAGTAACTCCGCCAGACGTTGCTGACGTTGTGCCTTGGTCATATCTTTACGGGTTTCCAGAATTGCCATAATATTTTCTGAAATCGTCAGTTTTCGGAAAATTGAAGCTTCCTGCGGCAAATAACCAATCCCCTTACGTGCCCGTTCATGCATTGCGAGGTCGGAAAGATCCAGATCATCGAGATAGATTTCTCCCTTATCCATCCGCACCAGACCAACCACCATATAAAAACTGGTGGTTTTACCGGCACCATTTGGTCCCAGTAACCCGACAATCTGGCCACTTTCCATGCTGAACGATACATCTTTCACTACCCAGCGTTTATTATAGTTTTTCGCCAGATGTTTAATGGTGAGGGTTTGAACCTGCTGCGATTGCTCCATTAATCACGCGCTCCCGGGAAGGATGTTGAACTAGAGGGTGGAATCACGATTTGTACACGACCAGACGATGAACCGGTTTTGTTTGGTGTTCCGGTGGCTTCGATATCGCCTTTGTTCATGCTGTATTTTAAAGTCGCACCACGAATACTGGCACCGTCCTGTTGCAGGAAGGCATTGCCTGACAAGGTAATAATCCCGGTTTCAGCATTGTAGACAATTTTCTGCGCCTGACCTTTGGCAAGACCTTTGGCCGGATCCACTTTTTGCTGGAACTGTGCCGGGCTGCCAGTAGCCGTAATCAGGCTGATCTGACGCTTATTGTTCAGATTGGCCACAATCGAATTGGCTTGCAGCTTCATGGTGCCCTGTTCAATGATGACATTGCCCGAATACGTCGTCACACCCGTCCGCTCATTGAAAGTCGCCCGGTCAGCCAGCAAGGTGATTGGCTGGTTACGGTCAGATGGCAGTGCAAAAGCAGCGATTGAACCGAGTCCAACCACAGTCGCCAGCGTCATACGCTTCAGGAAAGTGTGCATCATTTTGGCTTTAGGAGTTTGGTTCATACTTTCCTCGAATATTAAAGAATTCGTATTGACCATCATTAAGATTGGCTTTAAGACCCTGGCTGACAAATTCAGCCTGTGGAGATTCCACAATCACTGTCTTGTCTGTTTCAATTTCACGTGTTTTCGGAAAAGCGGTCAGTTCTTCAGTACGAAACTGCATTTTCCCATTTTGCATGATTTTGGTGGCGAACACTTCTTGAGAGAGTACAACTTTTGTATTGTCATCATAACCATGCGCCATTTTGGCAAAGAAAGTTGCATCGACTTTGCCATTGTCATAAGTCGATGCTCGCAGATTTTCTAGCTTTGAAGTTTCTAGCTGCAGGTTCTGCTCAAGTCGGTCCACTTGGGCACGAACCGACACCTGGCCTGTTTCATCCGTCTGGGTTAAGTTAATATTTTGAGCGGAATAGGTCATGCTGCGCGCAGAATCTGCCTGCAGCTTGTTGCCCTTGCCGCTGTAATAGTAATAACCACCACTTATTGCGGCAATAATCACAGCCGTAATATATAAAACTTTAGTATCCATAAGCGGTGTACTTAATCCAAAAGATATGACTTATTAATAAGGCGCACGAGTATATTTTTCAAGTAACTCTTGGTACATGCCTTTGGACATTAACAGCATATCGCAGATTTCACGCACCGCACCACGTCCACCTTGGGCCTGAGTCACCAGATCGGCACGGCGGCGAACTTCAACATGACCATTAGGCACGGTCACTTTCATGCCGGCAATGGCAAAAGCAGACAGATCAGGCCAGTCATCGCCCATGTACAGGCAATCTTCAGGATCAATGTTGAGCTGTGCGCAGGCTTCACGAAGTGCTGTACCTTTGTCTTCACGGCCCTGATAGACCAGATCAACACCCAGATCCGACATACGCTTTTCTACGATATTGCTTTTACGTCCGGTGATAATAATCACCTTGATCCCTGCTTGCTGAACCAGTTTCATGCCCAGACCGTCACGAATATCAAAGGATTTGATCTCATCGCCAGTATTGGTCAGCGTTACAAAGCCATCACTTAAAATACCATCTACATCAAGCACCAGTGCTGCAATATGACGTGCCTGCTCTAATAATACATAAGATGCCATTTATTAATTTACCCCAGCCTGAATCAGGTCATGCATACTAATCACACCAATGACTTTATTGGCATCATCAACAACTACAAATTGATTAATTTTATGCTCATTCATACGTTCCAGTGCCACCACTGCACGTGCTTCCTGAGAAATGGTCAACGGATTTTTGGTCATCACGTCCTGAATAGCCAGATTGACATCAAAACCTTGCTGCTTATCAATCAAGCGACGCAAGTCACCATCGGTAAAAATCCCCAGCAACACATCATTTTCATCGACGACTGTGGTTAAGCCCAAGCGCTTGTTGGAAATTTCGTACAATACTTTATTCATGGCGGTATCTGGCGAGACTTTAGGTAAATCTGCGCCAGTACGCATCAGATGCTTCACATGCAATAACAGACGCTTACCCAGCGCACCTGCAGGATGTGAGCGTGCAAAATCATCCGAGGTAAAGCCGCGAGCATCCAATAAAGCTACCGCCAAAGCATCGCCCAAAGCCAATGTTGCCGTCGTTGACGATGTCGGCGCTAAACCCAGTGGACAAGCCTCCTGAATATTACCCAGCGTCAAAGCTACATCAGCATTTTGTGGCATTGGACCACGATCATCACCACTGATGGTAATCAGCGGAATTTCCAGATGCTTGATCAGCGGCATCAGCATCATGATTTCATCACTCTTGCCCGAGTTTGAAATTGCAATCAGCACATCACCAGCCACCAGCATACCCAAGTCGCCATGACCGGCTTCGCCCGGATGCATAAAGAACGAGGGTGTTCCGGTCGAAGCAAAGGTCGCCGCCATTTTACGGCCAATATGACCTGACTTGCCCATTCCGGTAATCACCAGACGGCCAGTACACTGTAGAATAATTTCACATGCCCGGCTAAAACGGTCATCAATCTGTGTTGCTAAAATCTGTAGTGCATTTTCTTCGATGCGAAGTGTTTCAAGTGCGACTTTCTGGAAATCTAGTTGATTCGCTGTTTTTTGTGGATTCAAAGCCTGTTTACCTACGCTAAGGACAGAGAAAAACTCTGGTTTGATGGGCATAATTTTCGCAATTTTAGCATAGCTATGCAATTGTAAGCTTTCTAAATGTAGAAGATTCGACGGATTTTTAATATATTCAGATTGTATTCAACTTGCGCAATCTGGTATCTCCACCTCTACATTCGCTCCATTTTTAAAACTATAGAATGTACTTATTTTTATTTTTTAGGGGAACACGCTTACGCTATCCAAAATAGGTTTGGTTCAAATCAGACCAGACTCATTCAAATATAATTCAATCATACTGGCAAACACTGCCTCTGAAAATGTAAGCTCAATATCGCCATTTCACTTCCTAAACCTCTTCTTCCTAAATCACTCTTGTCGCCTAACTCCCCTAAATAACTGAGGCTTTTTACGCTTTTATCTTTATGAATAATTATGCTTAGGTTAAGATGATTCATCCTTTTATTTGAAGTCTTTTGAACAGCTATGCAACCATTTGTTCTATATAACTCAGAGCAACGCAAAAAAGTAGAATTCGTACCTCGTGTTGAAGGTCAGATTGACCTGTATGTCTGTGGAATGACGGTTTATGACTACTGTCATATTGGACATGCACGTACAGTGGTTGCATTTGACTATATTATCCGCTTCCTGCGTAGCCAAGGCTGGAAAGTCAAATATGTGCGTAATATTACGGATATTGACGACAAAATTATTAAACGTGCCAATGAAAATGGCGAAAGTATCTCAGAATTAACAGGTCGCTTTATTGATGCGATGAATGAAGACTTTGCCAAACTGGGCTGCCTTGCACCTGATGTTGCACCTAAAGCAACAGATTATATCGATCAGATGCAAGATATGATCGGCAACCTGGTCGACAAAGGTACGGCTTATCCTTCCAATAATGGCGATGTCTACTTTGAGGTCGAGAAGTTTGCCAAATATGGTCGTCTGTCTGGCCGTAAATTAGAAGATATGCAAGCCGGCGCGTCTGAACGTGTCGATGTTGAAGTCGAAAAGAAACACCCGTTTGACTTTGTACTGTGGAAACATGCCAAGGAAAATGAACCGTCATGGGCATCTCCTTGGGGCAATGGCCGTCCAGGCTGGCATATTGAATGTTCCGCAATGTCAACCTGCTGCCTAGGCAATCATTTCGATATTCATGGCGGTGGTGCTGATTTAACCTTCCCGCATCATGAAAATGAAATTGCACAATCTGAAGCAGCAACTGGTGAACAGTATGTCAATTACTGGATGCATGCCGGATTTATTAATGTCGATGGCGAGAAAATGTCGAAGTCTTTAGGCAATTTCTTCACCATTCGCGACGTGATTGAAAAATTCCATCCGGAAGTGGTGCGTTACTTTATTGTCTCTTCCCATTATCGTAGCCCGGTAAATTACTCGGATGTTGCCTTAAAAGAAGCAAAAAATACCTTGTCTCGTTTCTATCACTCGTTTAAAACCTATCAGGCGGTTTATGGTGGTCATCTGGTTGAAACTCTGGATGAGGCTTTGGTTGAACGTTTTAATACCGCTATGCGTGATGATTTCAATACGCCTGAAGCGATTGCGGTATTGTTCGAAATCAATAAAGAGCTGAATCGTGCGGTGAAAGAAGAAAATGCAGAACAGGCAGCGATCTATTATGCAACTTTGCGTCACCTGACCAATATTCTCGGTCTGGTACAGCAAGATGTAGAAGAGTTCCTCAAGTCTGACATTGGTCAGGAAGCATTGGGACTATCACCTGAACAAATTGAAGATTTGATTCAACAGCGTCAGGATGCCAAGAAAGCCAAAGAATTCGCACGCGCAGACGAAATCCGTCAATCTTTACTTGATCAAGGTGTTGTTCTTGAGGATACCCGTCAAGGTACAGTTTGGCGCCGTGTTGATTAATTAATCAAACAGATTTATAGAGAGTTGACACTGCTGTGGAATTCTCTATAATTCACCTCATTGCGGGAATAGCTCAGTTGGTAGAGCATAACCTTGCCAAGGTTGGGGTCGGGAGTTCGAGTCTCCTTTCCCGCTCCAGAATACGAAAAACCCTTATCGAAAGATAAGGGTTTTTTATTGTGTTTGAAAAAAATTTATTAATAAAATGCATATCTCAAATCACTTATTCATCCTCTTTTACCCTGACATTTTTTTTGGGTTATTCATGACAAAGTGCTATTGTGGATAAACTTTAAAACTTTTAATCCCTTTCATAACGATATCGTTTCATGACTTATAAATTAAATGCTCGTCATCTAATTCTAGATCTTTTATATGCCTCTAAAAACTCAACCCTGTCTATTAAGCGGATATTAACTGCTGCTGAATTATTGGGTATATCTGACAATGGTATCCGTGTCGCTGTAGCCCGATTAAATCAGGAAAATGTCATTCAAGCTGTAGAGCGCGGCGTATATCAATTGCTAGAGAAAAAATTCGATACTTCTTTTATCAGCTTAAACAAACATCCTGATATGCAAACGGCGACCACGTGGAACGGAAAATATGTATTGGTCTATACCGGCACTTTGGGACGTGTAGACCGTACCGCCTTATCTAAAAGAGAAAAAGCGCTGCGTTATTATGGTTTTCAGGAACTAGAGCAAAATGTTTTTATTCGCGCCGATAATTTAACGTTGAATCTAAGTCCATTAAAAAAAGCTGTAATCCAGTTTGGATTAGATCCTGACGCACGTTTTTTCCAAGTCAGTCAACTGGAAAATGAAACCGAAGTTCGTGATTTATGGGATATCGAAGAGCTACATCAAACCTATCATGCCGTACAGCATGATATTAACGACTGGTTTGAGAATTACCAAAATCTGACTTTAGCAGAGGCTGCAAAAAGTGCCTTTTATCTAGGTAAGTCTGCCCTATTTAGTTTACGTGCTGATCCTTTGCTTCCTGCAGAATGGATAGACACCGATGCCCGACAACAATTTGAGCTCGCAGTCCGCAAAATAGAAAAACAGGGTCAACTTTTATGGCAACACTATTTTAAAGACCAAGGGGGCTAATTTATTTCTTTTTTACACACAAAAATAAATTGACTGTAATATTCCATCCAAATATATTGAATACAACAATAAGAACTAAATATAGGCAGAAGAATGAACAGCAAGGTCAGTGTCACAGAACTTTTTAGTCGTGATGAAATTAAAGAACTCACCATGACCTCAGACTTGCATGGTGCTTGGGCAGTAGGTTCAACCTGGACCATAATTGTCATGACCTTTGGCACGGTAGCCTATAGCTGGGAATATTTACCTACGTGGGGGAAAGTCCTGATGTGCGCGCTGGCATTGGCCATTTTGGCTGGCCGACAACTTGCGCTGGCTATTTTGATGCATGATGCCTCACATCATAGCCTGTTCAAAACCAAATGGTTGAACACTCATTTGACTGACTGGCTCTGTGCACGCCCGATCTGGAATGATGTCAGCAAGTATCGTCCTTATCATCTGAAACATCATGCTAAAACCTCGCAACCAGATGATCCTGACTTGGGGTTGGTAAAAAACTTTCCCATTACGCAAAGCTCACTATTCAGGAAATTCTTCCGTGACCTGAATGGGCAATCGGGGCTTAAATTTCTCGCTGGTCGAGTATTAATGGATCTGGAATTACTGGAATGGAGTGTTTCCAATGACCCCAAGCCAATTCCGCGTGGTGATCGCAGCAATTTAGAGTTAGCGAAAAACTTGCTTAAAAATAGTTCTGGTATGTTAATTTCAAATGCAGCAATTTTTTCTGCGCTTTGGGCCAGCGGCCATCCTAAACTGTATTTATTATGGCCTCTCGCCTATATCACCCCATTTCCTTTGTTCATCCGCATCCGTGCCATGGCTGAACATGCCGGATTAGAAACCAGTCATTCTGCCCTTAGCAATACCCGAACTACTCGTGCAGGCTGGCTGGCACGTGCTTTGGTTGCCCCGATTCATGTGAACTATCATATTGAACATCATTTAATGGCCTCTGTTCCGCATCAAAAGCTGGGGAGAATGCACCAGATGTTAAGGGAGCGTGAGTATGTCGATGCTCCGCCAAGTTATCTGGATGTGATTCGTTCACTTTTAAAAAAATAATCAACTTTCCCGATGCTTAGATTATTCCACTTCAATGCTGATGGGTTTCAGCATGTGAATGCGGATGTGAGGATTGTCCCCGATGTTCCGGCGGGCAATCTTCCGCTTCAATCTGCAAGGTCATCTCGGTAATATGATGCTCATGGTGAAGCATCTCAAAGGTCTGATGCCGCAGTTTCTGATAATCCACATTCGGTGCAACCAGATGCACGGTCAGCATGACTTTTTTGGAAGTAATCGCCCAGACCTTGAGCTGATGAATATCCTGGACCCCATCAAGCGCCAAAAGATCGTGACGTAATTTTTCAATATCAATTTCCTCCGGCACACCTTCAAGCAGAATATTGATGCTCTGTTTCAGCAAAATCCAGGTTCTTGGCAATACCCAAAATCCGATTAATACTGCAATGATTGTATCTATCCACATCCAGCCGGTGAAATAAATCACTAGTGCTCCAATAATCACGCCTACAGATCCCAGTGCATCACTGAGCACTTCCAGATAAGCACCTTTGACATTGAGACTTTCCTGACTACTAGACACCAGAATTTTCATGGAAATCAGATTAATGATCAGCCCCAAAACAGCAACAATCATCATGCCAAGGCTTTGAATTTCTGGTGGATGACTCAAACGCTGATAAGCTTCAAACAAGATATAAATCGCAACCACAAACAGCATTAAGGCGTTAAACAAAGCAGCCAAAATCTCAAAGCGCTGATAACCAAATGTCCGTTTATTGTCTGCCGGTTTTTGTCCAATTTTGATAGCGACTAAAGCGATAGCCAGTGCAGCAGCATCGGTAAACATATGCGCAGCATCAGAAAGTAAGGCCAAACTTTGAGTTAGAAAACCAGCAATCACTTCCACAATTAAAAAAGTGGTGGTTAATCCCAGCGCTATTGATAATTTTCTGGCATTTTTTGCAGTCACGGTGACATGACTATGCTCATGATGATGTGAATTTCCCACCGGCCACTCCTTCCTTCTTATTCAACGAGGACTGTATCCTCAGCATCTTTCAAGTCTTGTTCTGATTCATATTACGCTTGAATTTTATCTATTTAAGTAGGTTTTTTATGAACTGTTTTATCAGTCGACATTAGATTAAAGTTTTAGCTTTTTCATGCTCTGCCAGCCAAGCCTGTACCGAAGCCCGCTTAAAATTACGCTCGACATATTCTATTATTTTCACAGGAAGTTTCACCTGATGACTCAGCAGACGATGCAACATAAAGGCCAGATCAAAGTCTGCAATGGACCAGTGTTCAGTCAACCATATGTCCTCCAGCATATGTTCTGCCACATTCACCAAGCGCTGAATTTCTTCGGTGATCGGAGCTGTAAGAGATGTAGATATTTTTGGTGGATGAAATACCGAATCGGAAGGCATTTGTTGGCGGATTTGCATAAAATCGGTTTTGACCAAGGCTTGTATGGCGCGACATTTGGCTCTCGCCTGAATTTCCTTTGGATATAGTGCCGGATAACTTGGAGCCGAAAAGACATCTTCCAGATATTCAGTGATCGCCCATGATTCAAACAGGCTAAAGTTATCTACTATTAAAAACGGAACTTTAGCACTTGGACAAATGGCTTGATAAGCCGCAGATTTCTGTTGCTGCTGATCTAAATCAATCACGATTTCCTGAAAATCTAAACCCTTTTCTTTTAAGGCAACATAAACCGACATGGCATAAGGGCTGATTCTATTTTTATCGACATATAAACGTATATTCTGCATATCCTTGTTCCTGATGACCTTGTTGTTTTTATTCAGTACGGCAGCCTTACTCTACTCTCTTTTCTATATAAAAGGAAAAATGAACTGCTTGATGTAGCGATCACACGAAAAATTTTTACACACTTACTGATAGTGCAGAGATGCTTATTATTTTTTATTTTGCACGTGATGTGGGGCATAAAGCCTTTTATTTTGCTTTTGATTCACGTTAAATTAAATCATTCTCTTGATATCAAAAAACTATGTTGAACTTAGCCCACCTCCCCGATACCGTGTATGCCATTCAACATCTGGCCTTTGAAGACTTAGGTGCTTGGGAAGATATTTTTTATCAGCTCGGCTTACGTGTGCGTTATTTCGAAGCTGGTATCGATGATCTCACCAAGGCTTTTGAACATCCCGGATTAACAATCATTCTCGGTGGCCCAATTGCAGTCTATGAAACTGAGGACTATCCTTTCTTACAACAGGAAATAGACTTACTTAAAGTTCGCCTAGAAAAGAACTTACCAACGTTAGGCATCTGTTTAGGTGCGCAGTTAATTGCTGCTGCATTGGATGCCAAAGTCTATCCAGGAGATGTAAAAGAAATTGGCTGGTCTAAACTCAGTCTTACTTCTATTGAAAATAATCCACTAAAAGCTCTGGAAGATATTGACGTCCTGCATTGGCATGGTGATACCTTTGATCTACCTGAACAGGCAGAGTTACTGGCCAGCTCTGACCTTTATCCAAATCAGGCCTTTCAGGTAGGACAGAATATTCTAGCACTACAATTCCATGCTGAAGTGGTCAGTGAAAGTTTAGAGAAATGGCTGATTGGACATACCTGTGAGTTACGCAAAGCCCAGATCAATATCCCTGCACTGCGGGCAGATCATCAAAGCTATGCACCCGCGCTTGAACAGGCCGCCAGTTCGGTATTGCTGCATTATTTAGAAAACTTGCAACTTAAATAACCGTAATAAAAAAGCACCCAGTTGGGCACTGCTGTCCCATAGTTTGCTTTAAATAAAAAAACCTGAGTCCTAACAGTTAAAATATGAGTGCAAACAAACACTTTAACGACCAGGATTCAGGTTTTGTCACATCAGAATACCGTATTTCATGAGCTAATTAAACCTGTTGTGCGACAGGATTTTGAACAACTTGCTAAAGTACACCATGTTGGACAGAAATTT
>NZ_JBBCWZ010000022.1:0-48660 GCF_037145695.1 Acinetobacter sp. USHLN143 | reverse complement strand
TAAAAAATCAATTTCTAATGCCTGCTCACCGATTTTTGCATGTAGTTTTTTTAGATCGATGGGTGGTTCTGTTGGAGCTTTTGATTGATCGAAAGCTTGCGAGGAAGCTGAAATCAGTTGATTTTTCCAGTCAATAATTTGGTTTTGATGAACATCAAATTCAGCACTCAATTCAGCAAGTGTTTTTTCTGCTTTAATCGCAGCAAGTGCTACCTTAGCTTTAAAGTCATTTGAATGATTTCTTCTTGGTCTACGTGTCATAAAATACTCCATATATTGATGTTTATAACATCATTTGGGGAGCAAAATATCACTTATAAGTGTTGTTCAAATTTCCTGATCCACCTCTGAAATTCCCTCCTTTGAAAAAGGAGGGTTAGGGAGGATTCTTTAAGCCACTGGTGCCAATGTAAACAACACCTGCCCCGTTTTCACCGTTTGCCCTTTTTCAATGGTAATCGCATCGACACGCATACGCTCAGGTGCAATAATTGGTATCTCAATCTTCATCGCTTCAATCACAGCTAAGGTCGCACCTTCTTCCACAATATCGCCTGACTGACATTCAATTTTCCAAATTGAACCCGGCATATGTGATTCCACCGCACAACCACCTTCAGGCACTTCAACCCCTTCGCCATCATCCACAGCATCTAGACTTTCAGAGACATATTCCGCAAGACCTGCTTCATGCCAGCGACGGCGCTCTGCATCAAAGTTGGCTTGTTGCACCGCTTTAAATGCCGAAATAGATTCTTGGTTTTCAGTTAAGAAGTCGTTGTATTCTTTTAGATTCAATACACCATCTTCAATGCGTAATTTTAAACGCCCTGCTTTAAAGTCCTCACGCATTTGCATGAGTTCCGCTTCAGACACTTCATAAAACTTAATTTGGTCAAAGAAGCGCAGTAACCACGGCATACCTTGCTCAAAATCAGGGTTTTTACGGTAGCGTGACCACATTTGCGAAGTACGACCGACAAACTGATAGCCACCCGGACCTTCCATACCGTAGACACACATATACGCACCGCCGATCCCCACGGCGTTTTCAGGTGTCCACGTCCGCGCAGGGTTATATTTAGTCGTGACTAAACGCTGACGCGGATCAAGTGGCGTTGCTACAGGTGCACCCAAATACACATCACCCAAGCCCATGACCAAATAACTGGCGTTATAGACCACATCTTTCACGGCTTGTTTGTCTTTTAAGCCATTAATACGACGGATAAATTCGATATTGTCCGGACACCACGGCGCATCAGGTCGTACCGTTTGCATATAACGCTCAGTGGCAAGTTGTGTTTGTGAATCTTCCCAAGCTAGTGGTAAATACACGGTACGTGATGGCACTTGCATCTCGGTCACATCAGGCAGTTGCTCTTCCGCCACTTGTAGCATACGCAATAAATCAATCTGATCGAGCTGAGTCGAATCAAAATGAATTTGCAGTGAACGAATGCCCGGTGTCAGGTCGATAATACCTTGAATGTTTTGATCTTTGACCCATTGCATCAGCGCATGAATACGGAAACGCAGGTTTAAATCTAAAACCAACTCGCCATATTCAACGAGCATATAGTTATTGCCGGCAGGACGATACACCACATCAGGCGTACCATTTTGACCTTTTAAGGTGTCTAAAATGGCAGATTTTAAGGTGCTGATTTCAGGATAGAACGATTTATCAAAAGTAACCGCTTGTGTATCTTGGGCAGTTAATTGAACATGATATTTTTCATTCAGCAATTTCGCTTGATGGTAGCTGACAGGTACAAACTTGACTTTATCGCCTGCTTTAAGCTGACCCAATTTCCATAGTTCAGAGTTAATCACCACCGCAGGACAGACAAAACCACCTAGGCTTGGACCATCTGGACCCAAGATAATTGGCATATCACCGGTGAAATCAATCGCACCAATAGCATAGGCATTGTCATGAATATTGGATGGATGCAGACCCGCTTCACCACCGTCCTGACGTGCCCATTCAGGTTTTGGACCAATCAAACGGATACCAGTACGGCTTGAGTTAAAGTGAATTTCAAATTCGTTAGCAAAGAAAGTATCAATATCGTTTTTGGTAAAGAAATCAGGCGCGCCATGTGGACCATACATCACCGCAATTTCCCAAGAATTTGAGAATGTCGGGATTTGATCTTCATTTAATGCTTTGACTTCATCGGATGTAAATGCTGTGATTGGAAGCATATCGCCAATCAGTAAATTACGCCCTGCATGACCGCCAAACTGACCTAAAGTGAAGGTTGCTTGTGAACCCAAATATTCAGGCACATTTAGACCGCCTTTAATCCCGATATAAGTACGGCAACCTGTGGCGATCTTGCCACATTTAAGTACCTGACCTTTACGCACATTCACGGTTTGCCACATTGGGACAGCCACACCATCTAAGGTCGATGGCATATCACCACCTGCAAGCACAATTTGGCTATCGCAATGGAATTTTAAGCTTGGGCCTTGTAGGGTACATTCGAGCCCTGCGGTATTCGGTGCATTGCCCAACAATTGGTTTGCGACATTTAAAGACAGCGGATCAATAGCACCTGATGGTGGCACACCGACATCCCAGTAGCCCAAACGACCTGTGACATCTTGCACGGCGGTTTGAATACCAGCTTGTAACACTTCGATTTTTTGGGTTTTCCACTCAAAGGTATTTAAGAAGCGTGTGGTTTGCGTGCCTGCTTTAAAGACCTCACCCTCAATAATGTTTTGCAGATATTCAAGATTGGTTTCAATGCCGGCAACCGAAGTTTTAGCCAAAGTATCCGTCATGGCTTGAATGGCAGAATCACGAGAATCGCTTGTGACGATAATTTTGGCAATCATCGGGTCATAGAACGACGAGACATTGGAGCCGGTTTCTACCCAAGTTTCATTACGGGCATTGGCATCAAACGCAACATGCGTTAAAAGCCCTGCACTTGGTTGGAAGTTTTTGATTGGATCTTCGGCATATAAACGCACTTGAATCGAATGACCTTGCGACTCAAGTTTTGACGTTGGAGCAACCCAATCACCACTGCCTAAGGTCACCATCCATTCCACAAGGTCCACACCAAAGACTTGCTCGGTTACACCATGTTCCACTTGTAGACGGGTATTCACTTCCAAGAAATAGAATTCTTGCGTGTCGGTATCCATCACAAATTCAACTGTACCTGCCGAGCGGTAATTCACTGACTGCATCAATTGAATCGCAACGTTTTGGATATAAGCACGTTGTTCATCTGTAATGTGTGGCGCAGGTGTTTCCTCAATCACTTTTTGGTTACGACGTTGCACCGAACAATCACGCTCGCCTAAAGCTAAAACTAAGCCATTGCCATCACCAAAGATTTGCACTTCGATATGACGCGCATTTTGCACAAATTTCTCGAGGTACAAGCCTGCATCTTTAAAGTTCGCTTGCGCTAAATACGACACGGTTGTGTAAGCATCTTTCAGCTCTTCAGCATTCCACACCAAACGCATACCAATACCACCACCGCCAGCGGTACTTTTGAGCATCACAGGATAACCGATACGTTCCGCTTCAAGCAGTGCTTCAGCTTCATCAGCGAGTAATTGACTACCCGGCAATAACGGCACATTGGCTTGAATTGCCAATTCACGTGCAGTATGTTTGAGACCAAAAGCTTTCATTTGCTCGGCATTTGGTCCCAAGAATACAATGCCTTGAGCTTCACACAGATTACAGAATTCGGCATTTTCAGACAGGAATCCATAGCCCGGATGAATCGCTTGCGCACCGGTATGTTTGGCCACTTCTAAGATTTTATCGACATTCAGATAGCTTTGGCTTGCAGGTGCATCACCAATAAAGACCGCTTCATCAGCTAAAGTCACATGCAAGGAATCACGATCTGCTTCCGAATACACCGCAACCGATTGGATGCCTAATTTTTTAAGGGTACGGATGACACGACAAGCAATTGCACCACGGTTGGCGATGAGAACTTTATTAAACCCATATTTTAAAGTCATAGTCTTATACCTCGCCTTCACGGACAATCAGTTGAATTTTTGTTGGGTTATAGGCATTACATGGGTTATTCAGTTGTGGGCAGTTTGAGATCAACACAATCAAATCCATCTCAGCTTTAATTTCCACATATTTGCCCGGTGCAGAAATCCCATCATCAAATTTCAGGTGACCATCTGAAGTTACAGGTACATTCATAAAAAAATTAATATTTGGACCGATATGGCGCACATTCAGACCATGCTTTTTCGCAATCGGATGTTGTGACAATGCAATCATGAAATTGTTACGGCAACTGTGCATTGGATATTTATCATGCGCATAACGAACCGTGTTACTTTCACATGAACATGCACCGCCTAAAGTATCGTGGCGACCGCAGTTGTCATCATGAATACTCGCAATTTTATTGCCAAAGTTGGTATATAAAGTCGTACCTTTTTCTAGATAAATTTGACGGTTCATCGCCAAAGTATCGGTTGCGCTATAACGCTCTTCAGGGTTATGTGCGGAAATAAACAAAGTATCCACCGCTTGATTACCTTCAAGATCAACAATACGGAAATACTGGCCTTTTTTGACTTCACACATCCATGCTTCACCGGCAGGACAAACTTCGCTAAGTACTGATTTTTCTATATTTACGAGTGCAGTCATGATCATTCCCCTTAAGCAGTTAAAGCGTAGTAGCGGTTATTATTTTGAAACGCACGCTGATTTTGCGGGCATGAGTCACGGCAGACATCGGTGTCGCCTAAAGGCAGTGCTTTAAAGAGTGAGAGCTGAATATCGGCTGGTGCATATTCATTAGAATTGTCGAGTGCATGTGGTGCGCTGGATAAAAACACCAAACAATCCATTTCAAAGCGTAGTTCAATTACTTGGTCGGTATTGTCAGACTTCACATAAGTTAAATTGCCATTGTCATCCGGTTGAACTTTTGAGAATAGATTTAAGGTATTACTCAGATCCGTCGCAGATAAACCAAATTTGGTCATCTCTAAAAGTAGGCTGTCTTTAGCATTGCGGTACATGTCGTTGCGGGCATCCTGGAAGGTCTTCGTGCCAAACTGTGCTCCAATTTGCGGTGCGGTACTTGGCGCACAAAAGGCATCATTCCAACCATGGTCATCTTTGACAATCGAGATCATCGCACGACCTAAATCAGACGCCAAAATATGCCCTGTACTTAAAAATGCCGTGTGTTGTGCTTTTAAGCTGTCTGGCATGTTATAGGCTTCAAGCTTGTCTTCGCTATTTACACAAAACAGTGAAACATTGGCATTCGCGCCTAAAGATTTGAGTTGTAAAACTGCGCCACGCTGAATGCGTGCTGACCAGTGGTGTCCACCCGGTAAACGTTCAGTCCAGAGGACTTGATCTTCGTGATAAGTTATTGTGCTCATTTGCATCCATCCCAATCTTTTTACGGTTTACCTCCCGGGCTTTTATCCCTCCGTGTAGCTTGGGTTTGAACAAACCTAGCCGTGAACTCTCGGTCGCAGACCTACATGAATGTTCATGTATCGGAACCCTAGATCACTTTATGATGATGTAGATAGATGCAAAGGACGTGCCAAACTGGTAATACTATTTTTTATATTCGTAATACTTTTTTTTGAGATGGAACTGATCACTTCAGGTGCAAGGCTCTGAAAAAGGCATCAAGATGTACCAAAATAAAAAAATCCCGGCTTGTACCGGGAATTGTAAAATCTAGAGATGAGAACTCAATCAAACTATTTAAGCGGTAGAGTTATTTACTTAAAATCTCATGCAGCATATTACGTAACCATTGATGGCTGGTTTTATGATGACAGGACATATGCCAATACTGCTTTACGGAATAGGTCGGGAACGCAATTGGCGCATTAAAGATCTTGAGATTGCCACGTGATAACAGGACTTCACTCAAATAATAAGGCACGGTCGCAATCGCATCGGTTTCCTGCACTACCAGTCCGACTCCCAGATAACTTGGCAGACGCATTAGAATGTCACGCTTAAGTTCCAGATTCAGCAATTCATTTTCAATATGGTAATGCCCCATCCCGGCATCAATATCGATATGCGTTTCACGTAAATACTCTTCGGTCGTGATGCTGTCACCCGTGAGCCGCGGATGATCTTTCGCCGCGATCACTACATAATATTGCTCAAACAGTTTCTGCTGATAAAAGCCATTCTCCAGATTTGGCAAGAAGCCCAAAGCCAGATCAATCTCGCCATTGGCCATTTGATAGCTGGTTTCTGACGTAATCGGACGCACATTCAGACGGATATGGGACGCATGCTGCTTCAGATACTGTGAAATTTTTGGCAACAGTACCAGATGCGATACATCAGTCATTGCCAGTGTAAAGCGCTGCTGTGAAGTGACCTGATCAAAATTGATAGTAAAGTTATTAATGGCTTCAACTTTGCTCAATGCTTCGCTGACCAAGGGAAAGAGCTGTTTGGACAGGTCTGTCGGCAGCATTTCATTGCCAATACGTAAAAATAAAGGATCACCATAATGCTGGCGAATTTTATTCAGCAGATTGCTCACCGCTGGCTGGCTCATATCTAAATGATCGGCTGCCTGAGATACGTTTTTAAATTTATAGACATAATAAAAAATACTGAGCAATTTACAGTCAAGTTCAAACACAGAAATACATTTCCTTTAACTTTCTCATCATTCGGACAGGTCTTTCATCCGCATAAGTCTATTGAGGGTCAGATTAAAATATAACACTTCGCAACTATTTTCAGGATTAAACTCGCTGTAATTTTCCGTAAATAAATACTTTTAACAGGTGAATAAATCCATTAAAAAGTCCCTTAGCGTAAAATTTCCAGCCCGGTTTGCTCAGGTCAGTTAAACATTTAAATCGTATGCGATATACTCAGCCCCACCGAATAAATGGTAAAAATACAGAGAAATCTTATATGTTTCAGGATAAAAAGCTGGTCTGTTTTGATCTAGATGGTACGTTGATTGATTCTGTAGGCATCTGGAATCAGGTAGATGCAGCCCTGATTGATGAGCTCTCCAACAGAAAAGTCGATTTACATGAGATTCAGATTCAGCAACAGCGCGATCTTCAACTTACCGCCTTGAGACATAGGTCAGATCCTTATCTGGAATATTGTGGATTTTTAAAAGAACAATACGGTTTTGAACCAGCTAAAGAAGAAGTAAAAAATCGTCGTTATAGTATTTCCCGACATTTTCTGGATGATATCGTCGAGTTAAAACCTCAGGCAGACCTCCTGATTCAGGCTTTAAAACAGCAACAGATATCACTGGCTTTGACCACCACCACCAGTTTATTCAATGTACAGCGCTATCAGGATAACAATCGAAATATTAACTCTAAAATCAGCTTTGATGAGGACTTTTCCTTGATTCTCACCCGTGAAAATGTCCAGAACATTAAACCTCATCCCGAAGTTTATCTGAATGTTTTGCAAGCCTTTAACCTTCGACCTGAGGAATGTCTAATTATTGAAGACTCTCTAGTCGGTGTAGAAGCAGCAAATCATGCGGGCATCGAGGTAGTGGGAATTTATGACCAGCACTCCGCTCATGAAATAGATTTGATCAAAGCCAAAGCAAATTATTATGTCGAAAATTTTGCTGAATTATTAAGTTCATTCAATAACAACATCCACTAAAAAAGATGCCATGAAGCATCCTTGTTCATGACATCTTGAATACTATTTGTGGCTTAAAAATCTTGCTGACTATTTGGCTTTTTTATAGATTGAGCCTGAACCAACCAGATTTCCGGTTTTCTCATCGATTGCAAAATCGACCATACCTGCACCTGCGTTCAACTGAAGCATGCCATTTTCGTTCACTGCAGCGGGCATTGGATTCTTTTTCTCGGTTTTACCGGTTTCCTTATCTTTGATCGTATTGGTAATCAGATAATTTTCACCATTTTTTGAAATAACCAGAATATTTTCAAGTTTTGGATTTTCCACGGTGTTTTTCCAGTTGCCCTGATAATCTGGTGCGGGTGCTTCAGTGGTGTTACAAGCAGTTAAAAGTACTAATAATGGAATTGCTGAAAAATATTTAAGATGTTTCAAAACTGAGACCTTGAGTGTAACGACGCGGCCATTATAGAGAGAAGCCTTTAGAGCTGAAGCAGGTTGTTGTAGGCAAAGCGTTTCAGCAGTACTGGATCTGTTTTGCTTTCGTCATTTTTTGAAATCTGTATCCATATTTTATTCATAAACAGGATTATTCTAATGATATTAAATCTGATAAAACTTAAAAAAAATTCCTCAATAGACCATCCAAATCTATTGAGGAGTACCAAAATGGTGAATAAGTAACGCTTAAAAATTATGACAATAGTTTCGCTTTAAAGTAGTTGAATACAGACTTGGCAGCATGGGTTTTTTCAACCACTTGCTCGGTCCAGTGATTCGGTAGAGAACATTTAGCCAGACCTACCCACACTGTAGAAAACTGTTTCATGAAGCTGGCTTCGTTATAGTGAATACCATATTCTGCACAGAGCGCTTTGATTTTTGGCGCAACCTGCGCATAGCGATTGGCGGGCATGTCCGGGAATAGATGATGCTCAATCTGATGGCTCAAATTGCCACTCAAGATATGTAGCCAGGTTGTTCCACTAAAATTGCTCGAACCACGAATCTGGCGTAAATACCACTCGGCACGGGTTTCATTGTCAGTATTGTCCATTTCAAAGGTTTCAGCATCTTCAGTGAAATGACCGTTAAAAATGACAGCAGAAGCCCATAGACTGCGAATCACATTGGCCACCGCATTTCCGGTAAATACCGGAATGGCGTTTGGGCCGGCAATGAGCGGGAAAAATACATAATCTTTTAACACCTGACGGCGCATTTTCTGGCGTAAAGGTGCTGCCTCTTCCCAGACTTCTTTCCAGGTCTTGGTTTTATAGGCAATCACATCTTCCAGATGCAGGCGTTGCAGGCCAACATACCATTCGAAAAATACCATTAACTGAATGCCCAGTGGAATATTGAACAGAAAGCGTGGTTCCCACTTCTGCGATTCACTGACCCGAATCAGACCATAACCGACATCATGATCCATTCCGACGATATTGGTATAGGCATGGTGAATATAGTTATGGGTGTATTTCCAGTCATCGCCGGTTGAAATCGTATCCCAGTCATAGGTCGCACCGTTCAGACTCGGATCATTCATCCAGTCGAACTGGCCATGCATGACATTGTGGCCGAGTTCCATATTTTCCACGATTTTGGAAAGACCGAGCAGACCTGTCCCCGCCAGCCATACCGGTGGCAACCAGCCGGCAAACATCAGCATGCCGCGTGAGGCAATTTCACTATAGCGGACAAAGTTGCGGATTTTATAAATATATTCGGCGTCTTTTTCCCCCAGATCATCCATGACCTCGCGGCGGATCGCATCGACTTTGGCACCGAATTCCTCAATCTGTTCCGGATTGAGAAATTGGCTTTTGCTATGTCGTTTAAAATCGATTTGCATATTCATGGGAGCACCTTCTTATAGTTTAATTAATGGCTTATCAATAGTTTATAGATTAATCACCACAGGACTCACTGCCTGAGAAATGCACAGTTTGATCTGGGTATTATTACCATGATCAATTTCACCAGTCAGGACATTTCGTACCGAACCACTGACCTTGATACAGGAACAGGTATTGCAGATACCCATCCGGCAACCATGTGCTGGTCGCAAGCCGGATTTTTCGGCACTTTCCAGTAAATTGGACTGTGCCTGAAACTCTTGCTGCGATCTTAAAAACTGTACCGGCTGTGCTTTAATTTTTTCATCGATTACAACCTGGAAATATTCCGAATGAAAATTGGATTTCAAATCCAGTTTATCAACGATTTTCAGTGCAGCTTTCATCATCCCGGCAGAGCCACAGGCGTAAATTTTTCGTTCTGCAAAGTCTGGCACCAGCTTTTGCAATAAGCTCTGCGTCAGATGCTGCTGGTGTTCCACGGTATTGAAATGGTGATATTTCAAGTTTGGATGCATGAGAGCCAAGGTTTTCAGTTCAGCATGAAAGGCATCATCTCGAGTGAAATAAATCAGGTCGATCTGTTCCAGAGACTGAATGACTGCTTTTTGCAGCAAGGAATAAATTGCGGTAATACCACTGCCTGAAGCCAGAAATAAAATCGGCTGGGTGGATTTTTGCAATGTGAACTCGCCTTGCGGCTGTGATATTTCGATCACGGCACCAATTTGCATCAGGCTTAAGGCATGTGACACTTTGCCCTGCTGTTTAACCGCAATGATCAGATCACCATTTTTCAATACAGTGACCACAGAATAATGTCGCTGATGACGTACGCCATCGAGTCTAACAGTCACTGCAATATTCTGGCCGGCCTGAAATGACTTGGCTTTAAAATTATGATTTGGACGTAAGTGAATCTTGAAAAAGTCAGGGCTGATGGCTTGAATACCCATAACGGCAGCCTTAACTTTTTTGATTGCCCAGGTTGGATGAATTTTTTCACCAATAAAATCAATGAAATCAATGAAATCTTCCCGGATCCAATGCGGCTGATAGGTTGGCATGCTTGTCATTTTTATCCCCTTATCCGCAGACAGTTCCATTAATGTACAACTGTCTAATTATTATATTGCTCAGGATAAAGAATTCTCACATTCAGACCATGTCAATACAGGTCAAATTATGTTCTTAAGCCATATAATATGACTTTTTGTCGGACAATATCGTCTAAAAGTAGCGATCAAGGCCATATGGATTGAGAAAAAGCATTTTTAAACCGACAACGCTGCTTAGCCTATACATAAAAAAACTGACCTCTCATAGAGATCAGTTTTTTGACTTCATGTTAGGATTTTCAGCTTAAATGATGCGTTAACCTGCCACCTGTTCCAAAAGAATAGTACCATATAATTCACGCAGATCCTTTTTCAGCATTTTACCGGTACCACTGAGAGGGATCGCATCAACAAATACGACTCGATCTGGAATCTGCCATTTGGCTACCTTGTCCGCATAATAATCTAGCAAATCAGTTTCACTTAGCTGGCTATCCGGTTTTTTAATGGCAATCAATACCGGGCGCTCATCCCATTTAGGATGCTGGGCGGCAATTACGGCTGCCATCGCAATTTCCGGATGCCCCATGGCAATATTTTCTAGCTCCACCGATGAAATCCATTCTCCGCCAGACTTGATTAGATCTTTAGAACGGTCACTGAGTTTCATAAAGCCATCCTGATCCAACGTGGCAATATCGCCGGTATCAAACCAGCCATCTGCAGTCAAAGCTGATTCTTCCTTGCCGAAATAATGGCTGATGACCCAATGCCCTTTCACCTGTAAATTTCCTGTGGTCTGTCCATCACGCTCAATTTCATGCGTCCCTTTTTCTGCATCAGTCAAACGTAGGTCAACCCCGAATGGTGGACGACCTTGGGACAGCCGAATCTGTAATTTTTCTTCATCAGACAGATGTAAATGTTTGGTCTTGAGCTGATTTGCCGTACCCAGTGGACTGATTTCTGTCATGCCCCAGGCATGGATCGTTTCACAATTAAACTGTTCTTTGAAAGCTCTTAACATGGCCGGTGGGCATGCCGATCCACCCACTACATTTCGTTTTAGGCTTTCCAGTTTGGAGCCTGACTGGTTTGCGGCGGCAATCAAACCTTGCCAGATGGTCGGTACGCCAAGTGCTACCGAAACCTGATAAGTATCAATCAGGTTGACCAGACTGGCGCCATCCAGACCCGGTCCAGGAAGGACCAGAGTGCATCCCACCATCGCAGCGGCATACGGCGTGCCCCACGCATTTACATGGAACATAGGCACCACAGGCAACATAATATCGGCAGCTGAGACATTTAAGGAGTCAGGTAAAATGATGGCATAGCTATGTAATACCGTAGAACGATGGCTAAACAGTACACCTTTGGGATTGCCCGTAGTTCCCGAGGTATAACATAAAGAGCTTGCCGAGTTTTCATCAAGTGTTGGCCACTCAAATTCTGTATTTTGCCCGGCAATCAGATCATCATAAAATTGTACTTCTGGAATCGCTTCTCTAACTGCCGGATCAACCGCATCCAGACAGATAAAATGCTCGACTGAGGTCAACAGCGCTTTCACGGCTTTAATTAAAGGGACAAATGTTTTATCGAACAGCACCACGCGATCCGCAGCATCATTAATAATAAAAATCAGCTGTTCCGGAAATAAGCGAGGATTAATGGTATGACAGACCAAGCCGCTGCCAGAAATGGCATACCAGGACTCTAAATGGCGATGATTATTCCAGGCAATAGTCGCGACCCGATCTCCCTGCGCCAAGCCGAGTTGTTGTAATGCATTGGCAAAACGTTTCGAGTTTTGATGAATTTCTCCCCAATTGGTCACTGTAATACTGGTATCGGTATTTTTGGAAATTACCTCGGTATCGGCATGATAGCGTCCTGCATGTTCAATCATGCTGCTGATCAGTAAAGGCTGAAACATCATATTTCCGAGCATTCTCCACTCCTTTGCGCTTGTTATTGGTCCGTATTTTCGTATCGTTGTTATAGTTGCATGATGGCTCGGTCTTAGACCGTCACTTACTTTTTATCATCATGTGGACCGAATTTAGCAAGGAAATCTAACTTTGTAAGTATCGAATTGTGACAAATTAAGCCAAGTGACTGAGGCGTATAAAAATGGGAATACAATTTATGTAGAGATAAAATTTCCACAGAAAATCTGAAACCGGATTTTCACTTTAATTGTCGTGTATCAAGACTCAAGCTTAAAAATAGAATGACAATAAGCCTAGTCCTCCCTTTTGTTATATTAAGCATCTTAAAATATGCTATAAATCAAAATAATTAGAACAGTTATAGTTCAAGAAAGTGTATGTATAAGTCTGAAAAACTGGCACAGAATATCCGTCAGATGATTGAAAATGGCGTATGGAAGGCACATGAAAAATTGCCTTCACTTCGCGAACAGACCCAATTATCTGGTTATAGCCTGATGACGGTACTCAATGCTTATCAGGAACTTGAAGCACAAGGTCTAGTCTATGCCAAAGACAAATCGGGCTATTACGTTGCAGAACACACTCAAGCACTGCTCAATAGCAAACAGTTCGTACAGATTGGTTTAAATCCTAAAATTCAAATCAACTCGGTGGTATTTAATTATTTAAAATCGACTCAGTCAGCCGAAATTGTGCCTTTTGGTTCTGCCTTTCCCAATGCAGAGCTGTTATATAACGCCAAATTTATGCAGATTCTGGCGCAGCAGGCCAAAAGAAAAAGCAGTTATAACAATCAGAATCACATGCCGCCCGGGAATCAGGACTTGAGGCAACTGATTGCCAATCGTTATCAATTACAAGGGATTAAATGCAATCTGGATGACATTGTCATTACATCTGGCGCACTAGAAGCATTGAATCTGTCTTTACAGGCCTTAACCCAACCCGGTGATTTTATTCTGCTACAGCAAACCATATTTTATGGTGCCTGGCAGGCAGCCGAGCGTCTGGGATTACAGGTGATTACGATTCCGGAACATCCACAGTTTGGCTTTGATCTGGAATCATTTGAACAGGCTTTAAAACAGTATCCGATCAAGGTGTGCTGGCTGATGCTGAATGCCCATAATCCGATTGGCTTTACCGTCAGTTCTGAAATCAAACAAAGAATTGCGGAACTCTTGTATGAATATCAGGTGTATTTAATCGAAGATGATGTTTATCAGGAATTAAATTATGGTTCATCCAAACCGCTACCCGTTAAATATTTTGATCGGCATCAGATGGTTTTGCACTGCGCCTCATTTTCGAAAACGCTGGGGATGGGTGCACGCGTCGGTTGGGTGTATGCCGGCCCATTTTCCGATGCCATTCAGCACTTACAGCTCATGAGCACTTTAACAGTCAGTCCCTTACTTCAAAATGCGCTGGTCGAATTTATTTCACATCATCATTATGAAAAACATTTGCGGCATTTAAGGCAGCATCTGGAAAAATATAAAAAGAAATTTTATCAGGAACTCAAAGCAAGTTTGGGAAGCATCTGTGAAATTTACTATTATTCCAGCGGTTATTTTCTTTGGATTGAGTTTCCTAAAGAAGTTGATGCCCAGCAGCTCTATGAACAATTGCTTCAACAACATATTTCAGTTGCCCCTGCACTGCTGTTTAAGCCTGAGCCTACCAGCCAACATTATATTCGGCTGAATTGTTCGTTTGAATGGACAGCCAATATTGAAAATGCAGTCAATCTGCTGACAGAAACCATTCTTCAAAATAGCAAAAGCGCGGATTAATTCATCCACGCTTCTGTTACAGATCAGACTCTCTCATTGAAAGAAGTCTTAGAAGTTGTAAATCGCAACCGCATTGATTCGGTTGTCTTCACCTGTACGACCACTAATTACGTCACCATCAATATTTAATGCAGGCCCATATGCTTCGCGTTCACCATAAATATATTCCAGACCGAAACTTAAAGGTTTGGTTGGGCTATAGAAAACGTTTGCCCAAGCCTGCCACAGATCTTTGTTAACTGTACTTGTATTCACGGCAGTAAGATAGCCATTATCTTGGTCAAAATTCATATAACCATAACCTAATGTACCGCGCAATTTGTCATTAAACTGCTGGGTAATACCTACTGTAATCGAGTCAAATTCACTTTGGTAAAGATTTCCACCTGCTGCAACAACACCTGTATTGGCAAAAGAAACAAAGCTGCTATCGCCTTTAACATGATAATAATCCGCTTTTAAAGTGGTACCCGGTACAACTTCATATTTTGTTCCCAGACCCACACCCCACGCCATTTCTTCATCTTCATTGATACGTTTTTCCTGGCCCATGGCACGCGCACTAACGGTAAGATTATCAGCAAATTTATGATTTAACCGTGCTGTTAAAGCAGGTAGACGCTGCTTAATAGAACCATCTTTTGGATCTTCTACCGCCAGTACCAGATTGGTAGCCGGGCTGAAGGTGCTGGTATGACGAACTTGTGGAGTCCGTTTAATTGAACCGCCAGCATAAACCAGTGCATCTACAGTTTCTGGAATATAATCTGGTACCGCAAAGTTTGACCAGGTTTGACCAATTAACCAGTTGGCATAGCTGATATAAGCATGGCGGATACGTAAATTATCAAAGCTTGCACCGCCCAGAAAGTCTACTTCAACTTTACCACTCAGGGCTTTGTCCCCAGCGCCGACAGGTGCTTTGAAGTCCATTCCTAAGCGGGTAGCAGAAAGTGTTGATCTTAAACGATCACTATTTTCATTATTTCCTTCTAATGCCACAGCATTAATATGGTTGTATGGCAAATCTCGACTGGTTCCCTCTACCTGATAAGAGGCATCGGCTCGGACATTTCCGTAAAGATTAAATTCGGCACCACTGGCAATTTTCATGACAGGTTTGCTTGCTGGAGCGGGTGTTGCTGCAACATGTGCAGTGACCACAGCCGTCTGTCTTTGCTGTTGTTCAACCAGTGCGCGTAAGGCCTGAACTTCCTGGCGCAGTTGTTCAATTTCCTGCTGATTCGACTGAGTGGAGGTTTGTGCTTGAGTCGATAAGCTGATGCCCCCTAAACTCATTGCCATCATGCTCATCAGAACTGTGCGTTTGAATGTGATTGTTGGTTGATTAAATAATTGTGTCGTGTTCATCCTAAACTCGCTTTTTATTATGCATTTCGATTCTAGCAACAGATCACCACCCGTTACGATGGCGATCTATATCATTGGGAATATTATCTTTATTGATTGAAATCTAACTTAATGTGTCGCTTCTTTTGCCAATGGATTCGGCTTCACATCAGGTGTTGCAAGGGCTTGGCCATCTACGGAAGTTTTTAAGTTCACCAGGAAAATTGCCAGCGCAGCGATTACGCCAGGAATCGCAATTGCAAAGAAGTTCATTTGATGCGGTAAATTCATGGTTAATAAAGCACCAGTGAGTACCGGCCCAACAATCGCACCAATACGTCCAATACCTGATGCCCAACCCATACCGGTAGAACGTACCGTCGATGGATAATACTGCGCCACGAAGGTATAGAGCAGAATTTGTGAGCCAATCGTTGCAGCACCTGCCACAGCAATCAAGGTATACAGCACGAATTGCGGACTGTTAAAACCAAGCAGAATCAATGCAATGGCACCACATAAGAACATGATAGTCAGCACTTTTTTGATATGGAATTTATCTGCGAGATATCCACCACCAATGGCACCTACCATACCGCCAATATTCAGTGCGAACAGGAAGATCATACTTGCACCCAGCGAGTATCCTGCCTGAATCATCAGTTTTGGCAACCAGCTACCCAAGGCGTAGACCATCAACAGGCACATAAAGAATGCCAGCCAGAACATAAAGGTACTGAAACTACGGCCTTGTTGAAAGAGTGCTTTTAATGGTGCCTCATCCCCTTTTTGTACTTCATTCAGTACAAACTGGGTGTCACTGTTGATGACCTGTGTCGGAGAAATTTTCTGAATAATAGTGTGTGCTTGAGCCGTCTGTTGCTTGTTGGTCAGGTACATCAGGGATTCTGGCAGATATTTCCATAGAATCGGCAAGATGAGCAATGGAACACCTGCAAGCAGGAACATGATTTTCCAACCAAATTGTGGCACCAACCATGCACCTAATAACGCAGAAGTCATCCCGCCAATGGCATAACCACTAAACATCAGGGCAACCAGCGTGCTACGGATGCGTTTAGGCGCATATTCGGTCATCAATGCCACGACGTTAGGCATGACACCGCCAATTCCAAGGCCAGCCAGGAAACGTAAAATTCCGAATTCGACTGGTGATGTGGCAAAGGCACCGATAAAGGTAAACCCACTAAAAATAGCCACACAGATCATGATGGTTTTTTTACGGCCGAGTTTATCGGACAAGGTTCCGAAACTCATGGCACCGAACATCATCCCGAATAAGGCTGTACTGGCCAGCATTCCCGCTTGTACCGCACTTAGCGACCATTCCTGCATCAGTAGTGGCAATGCCACGCCATAGATGACCAGGTCATAACCATCAAAGATAATGATCAGCAAACACCAGATCAAAACACCCCAGTGAAAGGGTGTGAATTTCGCTTCATCAATCAGCGTATTTATATTCACTTTATTTGTAGACATCTCCACCTCCTAATTGTGAAGTTCAACTTATGCTGCTCACAATGCAGAAAATAGGAAAAAATGTCTAAAACTGAATAGGCATGGCTTTATACCTATAAGGTCTGGGTCAAATTAAACTATTCAATTAATTAATAAATATATTATTCAATCATGATGTTTTGTAAAACAGGTTGTTTTTATAGCGTCCTCATCGGTTTTTAGTGCTATATCATTCACACGATTTTTAGCGATTAAAATACCGATCGATCGTATTTTAGCGCTTCAAGATCATAGACTTGATACACAGCATCAAACAGGTAACGGATGTATTCGCTTTCATCCATATTGCGCATCGCCATAAAGACAGGACTCACTGCAAAAGCATCTGCTAGAGGTACAAAGTTGAGATGGGCTAATTTAATGTTTTGTGCGCTTTCCGGTACGATGCAGATGCCTTCTCCGGCAGCGACAAAGCCCAGTGCCAGCTGTAACTCACGGACAATCCGGATATTTTTCGGTTCAAGACCATACTCAGAAAATATGCCACGAACCTGGGTAGAGAAATTTGCCTTTCCAGTATTCGGATATAAGAACAGATGCTGATCGACCAGTTCAGATAAATGTATATTTTCACGATGGGCCAGTACATGGCTTGAATGAGCCGCCACCACTAGGCGTTCTTCACGCAATAACACCCGTTTTATCGCAGGATCCGAGATTCTTAAACGGCCGAAACCGACATCAATTCTTCCCTCTTTCAGCGCCTGAATCTGCTCATAGGTATTCATTTCCATCATCTCGATTTTGAGATAAGGATGCTGCTGCTTAAATAAAAATAAAATCCGAGACAGCAAACCAAACAATAAAGAGCCAACAAAACCGATGGTTATGGTGCGATCAGCAATTCCAATCCGTTTGGTCATCGATTTTATTTCTTCAGCATTAGACAAAAGTTTAACAGCGTGCTGATAGAAAAATTGACCGGCTTCGGTGGTTTTTAGCGGGCGGCTACCACGCTCAAATAGTTGAATATCGAGCTCTTGCTCTAGATTTTGGATCTGTCGGCTCAAAGGTGGTTGAGCAATAAACAGTTTTTCTGCCGCTTTGGTAAAACTTTGTTCTTCGACGACGGCAACGAAGTAACGTAAATGTCTGAGTTCCATGGCTCTGAATACCTTTAAAGTATAAAAAAATGCTAAATCGATCTTAGACCAATCAACATTATTCTTTTAAGGTATATCAAGTCAAAGCATTAAAGCAAGAATGTGAACCCGTATTATGTATAAGTCAGTTGAAACCTTGCTGGTAGAAATTCCAACCATTCGCCCTCACAAGATGGCAGTGGCGACGATGCAAACCCAGACCCTGGTATTGGTCAAAATCACCACTGAAGATGGTTACATCGGTTGGGGTGAAGCAACAACTATCGGTGGCTTAGGTTATGGTGATGAAAGCCCGGAAAGCGTAAAAGTTAATATTGAAACTTATTTTGCGCCTCTTTTAAAAACATTATCCGGTTTAAATGTTGCACAGACATTACAAGCAATTAAAAAGAATATTAATGGTAACCGTTTTGCCAAATGTGCGATTCAGACTGCACTTTTAGACATTCAGGCACAACGTTTAGGTTTGCCATTAAGCGAAGTCCTCGGTGGCCGCTTACGTGACAGTATTCCAGTTCTTTGGGTATTGGCTTCTGGAAATACCGAAAAAGATATTGCTGAAGCAGAGAAAATGGTTGCGGCAAAACGCCACAACATTTTCAAACTGAAAATCGGTTCGCGTCCGGTAAAAGAAGATGTTGAACATGTTCTGGCAATTAAGAAAGCCTTAGGCAAAGACGTTTCGATCCGTGTCGATGTGAACCGTGCCTGGTCAGAACTGGAAGCCATTAAAGGCATTCAGTTATTGCAAGATGGCGGTGTTGATCTGATTGAACAGCCATGTGCAATTGATAACCTGGACGCCATGCGCCGTCTGACCCGACGTTTTGATGTTGCCATCATGGCAGACGAATCGTTAATGGGCCCGCACTCAGCGTATGAGATTGCCAAACAAAACGGTTCATCTGTTTTTGCAGTCAAAGTTGCCCAGTCGGGTGGCCTGATTGAAGGTTGCGAAGTAGGCAAGATTGCCAAACTTGCAGGTATTGACCTGTATGGCGGCACCATGCTGGAAGGCCCGGTAGGCACAATTGCTTCGGCACATGTGTTCTCTACTTTTGAAAGTCTGGCGTTCGGTACCGAGCTGTTTGGTCCTCTACTGCTGACTGAAGATATTTTGAAAACCCCACTCAACTATCAAAACTTTGAACTTGAGATTCCGAAAGGACCAGGTCTGGGGATTGAGTTGGATGAAAACAAGATTGACAACTTGCGTCGTCAGTAATTAGGAGAAACCCATGCTTTTCCACGTACGTATGGATGTAAACATTCCACGTGATCTGCCAGTTGAACAGGCAAACGAAATTAAGGCTGTTGAAAAGGCTTATTCACAGGAATTGCAGCGTCAAGGCAAATGGCGTCATATCTGGCGCATCACGGGCCAGTACTCAAACATCAGTATTTTTGATGTTGAAAGCAATGAAGAGTTGCACAACCTGTTACAAGGCTTGCCTCTCTATCCTTATATGAACATTGAAGTGATGGCATTAAACCGTCACCCATCTTCAGTTCGAGATGACGACAGTTGATTAAATGAGCGGATTGGGAGTCACCGGATTCCCCTTCCGAATCGAAAACAGAGGGTACCTCAACAAGGATTGTGGCCAGCCAGATTTAGCCAGCCAATGAAAGCTAAAAAAGTGCGCCACTAAAAGATGAAAGACATACTTTAGGAGCAATAGTATGAATCGCCAAGAAATTGATGCATTAGTTAAGCAAATGAACGTTGATACAGCGACAGGTCCTGTAGATGAACGTGTACAACAAGTTGTTGTGCGTTTATTGGGTGACCTTTTCCAAGCGATCGAAGATCTTGATATTTCCCAGTCAGAACTGTGGAAAGGTCTGGAATACTTTACTGATGCCGGTCAAGCGAACGAATTAGGTTTATTGGCTGCAGGTTTGGGTCTGGAACACTACCTAGACTTACGTGCTGATGAAGCGGATGCTAAAGCAGGTATTACTGGCGGTACGCCACGTACGATTGAAGGCCCACTTTATGTCGCTGGCGCACCTGAAACTGTAAGCTTTGCGCGTATGGATGATGGTTCTGAAGAAGGCAAAATCCCGACTTTAATCATTGAAGGTACAGTGACGGATACTGACGGCAACCGTGTTGAAGGTGCCAAAGTTGAAATCTGGCATGCAAACAGCCTGGGCAACTACTCATTCTTTGACAAGTCACAGTCTGACTTTAACTTGCGTCGCAGCATCATTACCGCTGCCGATGGTCAATATACTGCATTGACTACAATGCCAGTGGGTTATGGCTGCCCTCCAGAAGGTACAACTCAGTTTGTACTGGACAAATTAGGCCGTCATGGTAACCGTCCATCGCACGTACATTACTTCGTATCTGCACCGGGTTACCGCAAGCTGACTACTCAATTCAATATTGAAGGCGACCAATACCTGTGGGATGACTTTGCATTCGCGACTCGTGAAGGCTTGGTGGCAACTGCGGTTGACGTGACTGATGAAGCTGAAATTGCAAAACGTGGTCTCAACGGTCCTTTCAAACACATTCAATTTGATATTGAACTTGTGAAAGAGAAACAAGACGCACCTTCTACTGAAGTTGATCGTCGCCGCGCTAGCGCTTAATACATTAAGAAGCGGGATATGCCTTGAGATATATCCCGCTGACTTCCCCCTTGGAAAGTCGGAGAAAGGACATGCCTCGTATTCCCGTAATTAACACCAGTCATCTTGATCGTATTGATGAGCTTCTAGTTGACGATTTTGAATCTGGTGAATTTAAACTTCACCGGTCTGTATTCACAGACCAAGCTCTGTTTGACCTGGAGATGAAATACATCTTTGAAGGCAACTGGGTTTATCTTGCACATGAAAGCCAGATTCCAAACAATAACGACTTCTATACTACCTATATTGGTCGTCAGCCGATCATCATTGCACGTAACCGTCAAGGTGAACTGAATGCCATGATCAATGCCTGTTCGCATCGCGGTGCACAATTGTGCCGTAACAAGAAAGGCAATAAAGCAACTTATACTTGCCCATTCCATGGCTGGACTTTCAATAACTCAGGTAAGTTATTAAAAGTTAAAGATCCGGCTGAAGCGGGCTATTCAGACTGCTTTAACAAAGACGGTTCACATGACCTGAAAAAGGTTGCCCGTTTTGAAAACTATAAAGGTTTCCTGTTCGGCAGCTTGAATCCGGATGTTCCTTCTCTGGAAGAATACCTGGGTGAAGCGACCAAAATCATTGACATGATCGTGGATCAGTCTGAACAAGGTCTGGAAGTTTTACGTGGTTCTTCGACTTATACCTATGAAGGTAACTGGAAGTTGACTGCTGAAAACGGTGCTGATGGTTATCACGTGTCTGCTGTACACTGGAACTATGCTGCAACGACTCAGCAACGTAAAGAAAAAGAAGCTGGCGATAACATCCGTGCGATGAGCGCAGGCTCATGGGGCAAGCAAGGCGGTGGTTCTTACGGCTTTGAACATGGTCACATGCTGCTATGGACCCAATGGGCTAACCCGGAAGACCGTCCTAACTTTGCCAAGAAAGATGAATACACTGCGCAATATGGCGAAGCTATGGCGAAGTGGATGATCGAACGTTCACGTAACCTGTGTATCTATCCAAACGTTTACTTCATGGATCAGTTCGGTTCACAAATCCGTGTCCTGCGCCCGATTTCTGTCGATAAGACTGAAGTGACGATCTACTGTATCGCACCTGTAGGCGAAGAGCCTGAAGCGCGTACCCGTCGTATCCGTCAGTATGAAGATTTCTTTAACGCTTCAGGTATGGCGACACCAGACGATCTTGAAGAATTCCGTGCTTGTCAGGCAGGTTATGCCGGTATCGCGCTGGAATGGAACGACATGTGCCGTGGCTCTAAACACTGGATTCAAGGTCCGGATGATGCTGCCAATGAAATTGGTTTAAAACCAAAACTGTCTGGTATTAAAACTGAAGACGAAGGTCTATACCTGTCTCAACACCAATACTGGTTAGAATTGATCAAAAAAGGTATTGCGACTGAGAAAGAAATTGCAGCATCAACTGAAGGAGAAAACGCATGAGCGACATCACTTTAGAAAATATTGCTCAGTTCCTGTATCAAGAAGCCCGCTTTTTAGATGATGAACAATGGGATGATTGGTTAACTTGTTATGCCCCTACTGCGTCTTTCTGGATGCCAGCCTGGGATGATGATGACAAGCTGACCACAGATCCGCAGTCTGAAATCTCCCTGATTTACTATCCAGACCGTCAAGGTTTAGAAGACCGCGTGTTCCGGATCAAGACTGAACGTTCATCTGCAACCATGCCGGATACACGTACCTGCCATAACATCAGCAATATTGAAATTGTTGAACGTGATGGCGACAAAGTGACTGTACGTTTTAACTGGAATACTTTGAGCTTCCGTTACAAAACAAGTTACAGCTATTTCGGTATGTCTCGTTATGAAATCGATTTCTCAGGCGATAAACCGCAAATTTTAAGCAAATACGTGGTACTGAAAAACGATTACATCAACCAGGTTATCGACATTTATCACCTCTAAGACTGTTTATACAGCTAGGTTATGCCTTTCGGTCAGATGGAAAATTGGCTGAAAGGCTCAGTTACAAAGATTTATATAGGATATTCAGCCATGTCAAACCACAATGTTGCACTTCAATTTGAAGATGGCGTTACACGTTTTATTTCTGTTTCAGATGGCGAAACACTGTCAGATGCAGCCTACCGTCAAAAGATCAATATTCCTTTGGACTGCCGTGATGGTGCTTGTGGAACGTGTCGTGCGTTTTGTGAATCAGGTTCTTATGACATGCCTGAAGAAACTTATATTGAAGATGCTTTAACACCTGAAGAAGCCGCTGAAGGCTTTATTCTGGCTTGCCAATGTAAACCGACTTCAGATGCAGTGTTCCAGATTCAGGCATCTTCAGAAGTCTGCAAAACTGAAATTCATGAATTCCAGGGTACTTTGGCTCGTGTCGAGAACCTGTCTGATTCGACCATTACTTTTGACATCCAGTTAGATGAAGGTCAACCAGACATTCACTTCTTGGCAGGTCAATATGTCAATGTCGGTATTCCAGGCACGACTGAAACCCGTTCATATTCATTCAGCTCAAAACCAAGCGACCGTTTGACCGGTTTCGTGGTACGTAACGTACCGAACGGCAAAATGAGTGAATTCTTAAGTAAAAATGCCAAAGCTGGCGACAAGATGACTTTCACCGGTCCATTTGGGAGCTTCTACCTGCGCCCTGTAGCGCGTCCAGTATTGATGTTAGCGGGTGGTACAGGTATTGCACCATTCATGTCGATGCTGCAAGTGCTGGAAGAAAAAGGTTCAGAACATCCAGTGCGTTTAGTATTTGGTGTGACCAATGATTTCGACTTGGTAGCGATTGAAAAACTAAACGAACTGCAAGAAAAATTCCCGTGGTTTGAATACCGCACTGTAGTAGCAAATCCAGAATCTGCACATGAGCGTAAAGGCTATGTGACTGGTCATATCGAAAACGAATGGCTGAATGGCGGTGATGTAGATGTCTACCTGTGTGGCCCTGTACCAATGGTTGAAGCGGTTCGCGGCTGGCTGGATGCTGAAGGCGTAAAACCTGCAAGCTTCCTGTTTGAAAAATTCTCTGCCAACTAATAGAGGGAATTTGTTCAATGTCTAATCGTCAAAGATTTGAAAATAAAGTCGTGATCGTGACGGGTGCTGCGCAAGGCATCGGTCGCGGTGTCGCGCTGCAAGTGGCGAGCGAAGGTGCTCAAGTCGTCATGGCTGACCTTTCCCCTTATGTAGAAGAAGTTCTGGCTGAAATTGAAGCGACTGGCGGTGATGCGATTACGGTCAAAGCCAATCTGGAAACGTTTGCCGGTGCTCAATCAGTCGTTGAAAAAGCGCTAGAAACCTATGGTCGTGTCGATGCGCTGATCAATAACGTCGGTGGTGCGATCTGGATGAAACCTTTCGAAGAATTTTCTGAAGAGGAAATTATCAAGGAAGTGAACCGTTCATTGTTCCCGACGCTGTGGTGCTGCCGCGCAGTATTGCCAGAAATGATTAAAAATCAGAAAGGTACCATTGTAAACGTATCTTCTATTGCCACTCGTGGTATTAACCGTGTGCCATATTCGGCATCGAAAGGTGGTGTGAACGGTCTGACCGCTTCCCTTGCCTTTGAACATGCCAAAGACGGGATCCGTGTCAATGCAATCGCGACGGGTGGTACTGAAGCACCACCACGTAAAGTACCACGCAATGCCAATCCACTGACTGAATCTGAAAAAGAATGGATGCAGCAAGTGGTTGATCAGACCATTGACCGTACTTTCATGGGACGCTACGGTACGATTCAGGAGCAAGTGAATGCGATTGTATTCCTGGCTTCGGATGAATCATCTTATATGACAGGTACAGTAGTACCGGTCGGTGGTGGTGATCAGGGCTAATCCTGATCATCACGATTTTTAACAGGCTCATGGTTCGACGCAAGGAGGCACATCACCAATGAACACCCTGTTTCAAACATTAAAAAATGATTGGTCAATTTCAGCAACTGTTGCAGGATTCTTAGCAGTGCTGATTTCCTATTCAGGGCCACTGATCATTTTTTTCCAGGCAGCGCAGCAAGCCCAGGTTTCCCCAGACATGATGATTTCATGGATTTGGGGAATTTCTATTGGTGCGGCGCTCGCAGGTATCTTTTTATCGATTAAATACAAAATACCTGTTGTCACCGCCTGGTCTGCGCCCGGAACGGCACTATTGGTCACGCTGTTTCCCGATATTTCGCTCAATGAAGCGGTTGCGGCCTATATCACCTCTGCTGTGGTGATTTTTCTCATTGGGATTACCGGTTATTTCGACAAGTTACTGTCCTGGATTCCTCAGGAAGTGGCTGCCGGGATGATGGCGGGGATTTTACTGCAGTTTGGTTTAGGGTTGTTTACCGCGACCGATACCATGCCCTATATCGTCTTTGGCATGCTGGCGGTATTTTTGCTGGCCAAGCGTTTTAGTCCACGCTATGCCATGGTCTGGGTGCTGATTGCCGGTGTGGTTTTAAGCATGCTACTCGGCAAGATCAACCCGGTCACGGCAAATTTCAGTCTGGCGATTCCGCAATTTATTGCACCGGAATGGACCTGGAGTTCAACCCTGAATCTGGCCCTCCCGCTCATCCTGGTCAGCCTGTCTGGCCAGTTTTTACCGGGAATGGCGATTATCAAACTCAGTGGTTATGACATGCCCGCCAAGCCGATTATCAGTGCCACCAGTATTGCCTCGCTTGCAGTGGCCTGTGTTGGGGGTATCACGATTGTATTGGCTTCGATCACGGCTGCATTGTGTTTAGGCAAAGATGCCCACGAGCTGAAAGAAAAGCGTTATATCGCTGGTGTGGCGAATGGGCTTTTTTACATTTTAGGCGGCTTATTTGCCGGCAGCATTGTCATGCTTTTTAGCCTGATGCCCAAAGAACTCATTGCGGCTTTGGCAGGACTGGCATTACTGGGTGCGATTGCCACCAACATTTCCGTGGCAATGGGCAAAGAGTCGCAACGTGATGCAGCACTGATCACCTTTTTAGCGACTGCTTCCGGCATGCATTTCTTGGGACTAAGTTCAGTCTTTTGGGGAATTTGCATTGGCCTGGTAGCACATTTTCTGCTGTCACAGAAAAACCGTAACGCAGTTCCAGTTACAGCATCAGATTCAAAACGAGTTTAAAGACATCCATCAGTTTAGGATATGTAAGGACCAGATTATGATAGATAAAAGTTCATTATCATTGAAAGAAGCACTCTCCCAGATCAAGGACGGTTCTACCATTATGATCGGTGGTTTCGGTACAGCGGGTCAGCCTGCTGAACTGATTGATGGTCTAATCGAATTGGGTATTAAAGACCTGATTATTGTTAACAACAATGCCGGTAATGGCGACTATGGTCTGGCGAAACTGCTTAAAGCGGGCGCTGTGCGTAAAATTATCTGTTCTTTCCCGCGTCAGTCTGACTCGTGGGTATTTGACGAGCTTTATCGTGCAGGAAAAATTGAACTGGAACTGGTACCGCAAGGTAATCTGGCTTGCCGTATTCAGGCAGCAGGTATGGGCTTGGGTCCAATCTACACCCCTACCGGTTTTGGTACTTTGCTGGCGGAAGGCAAACCGACCATGAACTACAAAGGTAAAGACTACGTTTTAGAAAATCCGATTAAAGCTGACTTTGCTTTAATTAAAGCTTCTAAAGGCGATCGTTGGGGCAATCTGGTCTACCGTAAATCTGCCCGTAACTTCGGCCCAATCATGGCAATGGCAGCAGATGTGACCATTGCTCAAGTTTCTGAAGTGGTTGAACTGGGTGCACTGGATCCAGAGCACATCATCACCCCGGGAATTTTTGTTCAACACATTGTTCAAGTTAAGCCTGCACAATAATTGGCATCGGAGATAAATAATGAGCTATAGCAAACTGACCCGTGACCAGATCGCTGAACGTGTGGCACAAGATATTCCTGATGGCGCTTATGTGAACTTGGGTATTGGTTTACCAACAAAGATTTCAAGCTATCTGCCAAGCGATAAAGACGTCTTCCTGCATTCTGAAAATGGCCTGTTGGCTTTCGGTCCTCCTCCTGCTGAAGAAGACCGCGATCCTGAACTGATTAATGCTGGTAAAGAATTCGTGACCTTACTTGAAGGCGGTTCGTTCTTCCATCACGGCGATTCTTTCGCAATGATGCGTGGCGGTCACTTAGATATCGCCGTATTAGGCGCGTTTCAGGTCGCTGAAAATGGCGATCTGGCCAACTGGCATACCGGTGCTCCAGATGCAATTCCAGCAGTCGGCGGTGCGATGGATCTGGCTGTGGGTGCCAAGAAAGTCTTTATTACCACAGATCACGTGACCAAAAAAGGCGAGCCAAAAATTGTGGCTGAGCTTTCCTATCCGGCTACAGGCCTGAAATGTGTCGACCGTATTTATACCGACCTGTGCGTGATTGATGTTATGCCTGAAGGGATGAAAGTGATTGAGAAAGTTGAAGGTCTGTCATTTGAAGAATTGCAGTCATTGACCGGTGCCAAACTGATTGATGCGACTCAAGGTTAATACACTTTAAAGATAATTTTAAATCCCCCTAAATCCCCCTTTTTTCAAAGGGGGACTTCCATATCTCTATTTTATGTATGGAACTCCTCCCTTTATTAAAGGGAGGTCGGGAGGGATTAAAAGAATTTGGAAAAATAGATATGAAAAACGCATACATCATTGATGCCATCCGTACCCCATTCGGCCGTTATGCCGGTGGCCTCGCGCCTGTCCGTGCAGATGACCTGGGTGCGCTGCCAATTAAAGCATTGATGGAACGCAACCCAAGTGTGAACTGGGAACAGGTTGATGACGTGATCTATGGCTGTGCCAACCAAGCAGGTGAAGACAACCGTAACGTCGGTCGTATGTCTTCGCTGCTTGCAGGCCTGCCTTATCAGGTACCGGCAACGACCGTAAACCGCCTGTGTGGTTCATCAATGGATGCAGTCGCGATGGCTGCACGTGCGATTAAAGCCGGTGAAGCGAATCTGATTATTGCTGGTGGTGTAGAAAGCATGTCACGCGCGCCATTTGTCATGGGCAAGTCAGAAACGGCGTATGGCCGTAGCCAGAAGATTGAAGACACCACCATGGGCTGGCGTTTTATCAATCCGAAACTGAAAGAAATGTACGGCGTAGAAACCATGCCGCAAACGGCTGAAAATCTGGCGGAACAGTTCAACATCAACCGTGAAGACCAGGACAAGTTTGCCCTGACCAGCCAGCAACGTACTGCAGCAGCGCAGGCCAAAGGTTTCTATAAAAATGAAATCATTCCTGTGGTGATTCCGCAGCGTAAAGGCGAGCCGATCGTTGTGTATACTGATGAACATCCACGTGCATCTACCACTGCAGAAGCTCTGGCAAAACTGAAGCCTGTGGTCAAAGCTGATGGTACGGTTACAGCAGGTAATGCTTCTGGTATTAACGATGGTGCGGCTGCCCTATTAATCGCATCTGATGAAGCGGTTGCTCAACACGGCTTGAAACCACGTGCCAAAATCATTGGCTCAACGGTTTTGGGTGTTGAACCACGCATCATGGGCTTTGGTCCAGCACCTGCTATCAAGAAATTGCTGGCTCAAACCGGCCTGACTTTAGATCAGATGGATGTGATCGAGCTGAATGAAGCTTTTGCTGCCCAAGCACTGGCATGTACCCGTGACCTAGGCATTGAAGATGGTTCGGAAAAAGTCAACCCGAACGGCGGTGCGATTGCCTTGGGTCATCCACTCGGTGCATCTGGTGCGCGTCTGGTGACCACTGCACTCAACCAGCTGGAACAAACTGGCGGTAAATACGGTCTTTGTTCAATGTGTATTGGTGTCGGTCAAGGCATCGCTTTGATTATTGAACGCGTCTAACAACCTATTAAAAAGATAAACCTCCTCCCTTTTTTAAAGGGAGGTCGGGAGGGATTTCAATGCCAACTTTTACATCCAAAGATGCCCAGATCAATTACCAGACCTTTGGTGATGCAAAGAATCCGGCTCTGGTTTTTTCTAACTCATTGGGCACCAAATTCAGCATGTGGCAGCCACAAATTGAATTTTTCCAGCAGGACTATTTTGTCATCTGTTATGACACGCGTGGTCATGGTGGCTCATCTGCACCGCAAGGTCCATATAGCCTTGAACAGTTAGGTCAGGATGTGATCAATCTGCTGGATCATCTGGATATCCAGAAAGCGGCCTTCTGTGGCATTTCTATGGGCGGTTTAACTGGTCAATGGTTAGCGATTAACAAACCTGAACGTTTTAGCCACGTGATTATCTGCAATACTGCTGCCAAGATTGGTCAGGAACAAGCCTGGCTGGAACGTGCCGCGCTGGTGCGTGAACAAGGTCTGGCGCCGATTGCATCTACTGCAGCATCACGCTGGTTTACCGATCCCTTTATCCAAAGCAATGCAGCAATTGTTGCAGAACTTTCAAACGACCTTGGAGCTGGCAGCCCGGAAGGTTATGCGAGTTGTTGTGAAGCTTTGGCTAAGGCGGATTTACGCGAACAGATCAAAACCATTTCAGTGCCGGTACTGATTGTGGCCGGTCAGCAAGACCCCGTAACGACGGTTGCAGATGGTCAAGCCATGCAAGCTGAAATTGCACAAAGCCAGTTGTTTGAAATCAATGCCTCGCACATTTCCAACATCGAGCAACCTGAAGCATTTAATCAGGCAGTTCAGAAATTTATTGCCGCTTAAACAGATGCAAAGAAAAAGCCACTTTTCGAAGTGGCTTTTTTTATCTTCTCAATATTCGTTCAGATTAGGCCCAGATCACTAGAATCGCCGCAATCACCACTAAGCCCAAACCCCAATGCTCGGTACGTGCCAGTTTATCTTTAAAGAAATATGCAGAAATCAGCATACTAAATAGAATCTCAATTTGTCCCAAAGTTTTCACGACCGGCACACTCATCATGCTCATGGCAGTAAACCAGCCGAGTGATGCTATAAAACTGCACACACTCACTTTAAAAGTTAAGCCCAGACGTTGCCACATGGCTTGCAAGGTTTGGCGGCTAAACAGGCTGAGATAGATCAGCATACTGATACACTGAAAACCGATCACTGAGACTAGCACCCATGAAGCACGGTGTATGGTGGGTAGCATCGGTAATTCCAGACTTGCTTCACGCACCAGTAACGAAGTAATGGCGAAACTTAAACCACTGCCAATCCCAATCGCTAAAGTCTTGGTAGACAAGCCTGTCAGCTGACTACCTTTACTTAGCAGGAAAACTGCATAGCCCCCCATCACCACACCCAGCCAGGCCAGCACAGACAAATGATCAGACAGGAAAATTACCCCGATAATAGCCGCCAGAATGGCTTCACTTTTTGCTAGCCCTACGCCAATTGCATAATTTTTCTGTTTAAACAGCTGCACCATCAGGGCAGTTGCCAGAATCTGGCTGATGCCGGCAATCAGGATGTAGAACCAGTATTTCGGGGTGAAATGCACCACACTTTCAACTGGCTTGAAATAATACAGGCTGCTCAGGTACAGCGCAGCAAATGGCAATCCAAAAATAAAGCGTGCCAGGGTGACTCCCCACACATCAACCGTGGTGCTAAGCTGTTTTTGAAAGGCATTACGCCAAGCCTGCATAAATGCAGCCATTAAAGTAAAAAAAATCCAGCTGAATGCCATCTACTGATCGCTATTACTACAAAAGTGAATTAATTCTATGCCTTAACAAAAGGACTGACTAATTAAAAATAGGATGCAGGCCGATAGCAGAAAGTTTGCCTTAATTTGGAAAGATTCCAGCGGAAAAAACAATTTTATTTTTCTCTTAAAAATCCGGATAATCCTTTCGCATCGGGATAAAACGGATTCCATGTTCTTCCGTATATTGTCCTGTTTCCACAAAACCAAAGCGCTTGTAAATATCCAAGGCATAAAGACTGGATTTTACCGTAATAATTGAATGGCCTTGACGGCGGATCCCGCTTTCTAAAAAGTGCCACATTTGCCGGCCATAACCCTGCCCCTGATAGACTTGCTTCAGGAAAAAATGCATGAAGTGTGCAGGTTCCATATAAGCCACGACGCCTATCACCTGATGGTCAATTTCTGCCACAAAATAATGAATGTCCGGACGCTCGAAAATGGTCTGGATCATCTCAGGCTGAAAGCGCTGGCACCCCTCTTCTGAACTGATCACGGCATCGACAAAGGGCGCAATCGCATCGACAATGGCACGAGTATCCTGAAGATTGGCTTTTCTAATTTTCATGTTTTTTTAAATTTCTCTTTATTAAGTTGTATACATTAAAAAGTTATTTTTATTAAAAGTTAGCTGCTTTAGCTGTTCTTGAATGGGCTTCCCCCAAATTTAAAAACCAGTCGGAATATTCGGTAATATTCTTCAATACGCCTTGTCCGTATTTTAAGACGGCAACTCACTCTATTTAAAAAATCTATTTATATAAAACCTTGTTTAACTACACTTTTTTATTAAAAAAGATTCAATTGATGTTTCATTTAATATCAAGCAGCCTATATTTACAATTCATCCATATAGAATTTTCAATGAAATTTTTATGATGTTTCTTTATCAGGAAGAAATTTAGGTAGGCATTCTGAACCTTTCTTGGTGTTCATCGAACATAAAAATTTTAGGTCGTTCGCTTCCCTACAGGGAGTTTAATGAAACATTTTGAATGTGCCGTCTGCAAGCAACAGCTGTTTTTTTACAAATCAGTTTGTGATCACTGTCTGTCACCGATCGGTTATATCGCTTCGGAAAAAGAGTTGTGCGCATTTGAAAAACAGAGCGCTGAGCGATGGGTTCCAATCGCCAAGAACTACCAGCATGCCAGTTATAAACCCTGCCACAATTACGTTCATTATCAAGTATGCAATTGGATGATTCCTAGCGATGAAGATGAGGAATTTTGTGAATCCTGTCAGTTGACCCATGTCATTCCTGATCTGGAAAATTCTGAGAACCTGATTTACTGGTTTCGACTGGAAGAAGCCAAACGTCGATTCCTGTATTTGGCCCAGCGCATGAACATGATGCCACGCCCTAAAAAGTCTGAAGATGATCCATTTGGTCTGCGTTTTGATTTTCTCCTGCCTCAAGAAGATAAGCCTGTTTTAATTGGTCATGCCAATGGGGTCATTACCCTAAATGCCATTGAAGCTGATGTGGTTTATCGTGAAACTACACGTGTAAATATGGGTGAAAACTACCGGACTTTATTGGGCCATTTTCGTCATGAAAGCGGCCATTATTATTTTGCGCTCATGCAACATATGCATCCGGAATTGCTAGATGAATTTCGTCAGTATTTTGGCGATGAGCGGCAAGATTACGGCAAGGCACTTGAACGCCACTATAATGAAGGCGCGCCAATCAACTGGCAGGAAAAGTATATCAGTGCTTATGCTACCGCCCACCCTTGGGAAGACTGGGCAGAAACCTGGGCGCATTATCTGCATATGATGGAAACACTGGAAACTGCCTACTATGGTGGTATGCGTGTTGAAGGAAATGGCAGCTATCTGGCCAGCATGGATTTTAAAGAATGCCCGATTGGTGGACAGGATTTTGAACATATTCTGGAAAACTGGGTTACCTTGACCTTTAATCTGAATGCCTTAAACCGTTGTATGGGCCTGGAAGATGCCTACCCGTTCAAGCTGAGCGAAGCGGTTAAAGACAAGTTACGATTTATTCACCGGCATGTGCTGGAAAAAGTTTTTAAATAATTTAAAAAGTAATTTTTATAGTAAAACTATTGATGGAATGGGATCAGCAAAGTCTGAAAATATGGATTTTATTGTGTATTTTAAAAATTAATATGATTTAAAAAATCCCTGCTCCTGGCGAACCAAGAGCAGCAACTTTTGAATGAATCAGTATTTAGTTTGCTACCTGAATATACGATTTAAGATGGGCTTAAATTAGTTCCACAGCAATCGCAGTCGCTTCACCACCACCGATACATAAGGATGCAATCCCTTTCTTGCCGCCAGTACGTTTTAAGGCATGAATCAAGGTCACGATAATACGGGAACCAGAAGAACCCAATGGATGACCAAGTGCACAGGCACCGCCATTAATGTTCACTTTTGCTGGATCAAGTTTAAAGCCATCAATGGCTAACATGGTCACCATGGCGAACGCTTCGTTGATTTCCCAAAGGTCAACATCCTGAGCATCCCAACCGGTTTTTTTCAGGACTTTTTCAATCGCACCAACCGGTGCAATGGTAAATTCTGATGGATGCTGCGAATGGCTGGCATAGGCCAGAATATGAGCTAGCGGTTTTAAGTTACGCTGTGCAGCAATTTCGCTCGAGGTGATCACCAGTGCTGAAGCACCATCTGAAATTGAACTGGCATTTGCCGCAGTAATGGTTCCGTCTTTTTTGAACGCTGGACGCAGAGTTGGAATTTTGTCAGCCTTGGCATTTAAAGGCTGTTCATCCTGTTCCACCACCACATCGCCTTTACGGCTACTGACAGTGACCGGTACGATTTCATCTTTAAAGAAACCTTGCTGCACCGCCGTCACGGCTTTATTTAAGGAACCAATCGCATAGTCATCCTGCTGCTCACGGGTATAACCTTTTTTATCCGCCATTTCCTGAGCAAGAATTCCCATCGACAGACCTGTTTCAGCATCTTCCAGACCTTCCTGGAACATATGATCAATGACCTTTCCATGCCCCATACGGAATCCGGCACGTGCCTTGTCCATCAAATATGGTGCGTTCGACATCGACTCCATACCGCCAGCCACCACAATCTCTGCTGAACCGGCTTTGATCGCATCTGCTGCCTGCATCACGGCTTTCATACCAGAACCACAAATTTTATTAATCGTGGTCGCCCCCGTGGAATCCGGTAGACCCGCCTGACGCATGGCCTGACGTGCCGGACCCTGTTTTAAACCGGCTGGCAGTACGCAGCCCATAATCACTTCATCAATATCATTGGCCGACAGACCTGCACGTGCCACTACTTCTTTAATTGCCACAGCACCCAAATCTGGCGCGGTACAGCTTGAAAGTGAACCTTGAAAACCGCCCATCGCGGTACGTACTGCATCTACAATTACGATCATTTTAGTTTCATCCTTTTTCATCATTGTTATCAACCCTACATAGCTAAAGCGCTGTAGGGCTGGTCCTTCGCAATCATTGCGGGTTAAGCCTGTGCGGTAAAATAGTCTTCCGGCAACTGCATCACCAGTTCCGCACCCGCCTGAATACGTTGGATTCGTGCACTTAAATCCGGAAGGACTTTGGCCACATAGTAATTGGCCAGTACCAGTTTGTTCTGGAAGTAGCTGTCGTCCTTGGCTGCAGCGGCTTTGCTAATCCGCGCATACATATAGACAAAGCTAAGCAGCCCAACCGCATGTAAATAATCGACAGCAATCGAGTTGGCAAAATCAGGGTTCAGTTTAGACTGCTCGACGATAAATTTGGTGATATCTTCAAGTTGCTGGCAGGTTTCTAATGTCGCAGTTTTAATCATCAATGAATCATCTAAACTTTGGGCAAATTCACGGATTTCAGCAATATATTCCGCGATATAAGCACCATTACATTTGGTGGTTTTACGCCCAATCAGGTCAATCGCCTGCACGCCATTGGTGCCTTCATAAATCTGTGAAATACGCAGGTCACGAATACACTGTTCCATGCCCCATTCACGGATATAGCCATGACCACCGAAGCACATTTGTGCTTCCAGTGCAGAATCCAGTGCCTTGTCGGTTAAGTAAGCTTTGGCGATTGGCGTCAACAAGGCCACACGGTCAGTCGCTTTACGCACGGCTTCAGGGTTGGTTGAGTATTTGGTAATATCCAGTTGTTGACCCACATACACTGCAAACGCACGCGAAGCTTCATTGTTGGCTCGTACATTGAGCAGCATACGGCGTACATCGCCATGCACCAGAATCGAATCGGCTGGTTTTTCTGGCGATTTTGCACCAGTTGATGCACGGCCCTGTAAACGATCCGTCGCATATTGTGCTGCATTCTGGTAGGCAAATTCTGCTGCACCAATGCCCTGAATCCCCATAGATAAACGTTCGTAGTTCATCATCACGAACATGCCGGCCAGACCTTCATTTTCATTACCGACCATATAGCCCTTGGCACCGTCAAAGTTCATGACGCAGGTCGCCGAGCCTTTAATTCCCATTTTATGTTCGATTGAACCGGCAGATACTGCATTACGCTCACCGAGTGAACCATCGGCATTGATCAGGAATTTCGGCACAATAAATAATGAAATACCACGTGAACCTGCTGGTGCATTCGGAGTTTTTGCCAGCACCAGATGAATGATATTTTCACTCAGATCATGCTCACCGCTGGTAATAAAAATTTTGGTACCGGTAATATTATATGAACCATCTTCATTCGGTTCAGCTTTGGTCTTGATAATGCCAAGATCTGTGCCGGAATGTGGTTCAGTCAGACACATGGTGCCCGACCATTCACCCGTATAGAATTTTGGTAAATAAGTTTCTTTCTGTTCCTGTGAGGCGCGGTCATTGATGGCCATACCTGCACCCACAGTGAGTAGTGGATAAAGCATAAAAGATGGATTGGTGCTCCAGATCATTTCATCCGCCAGAACCGTGAGCATCTTTGGCATGTTTTGTCCGCCCCATTCTTCAGGAGCACCCAAGCCTACCCAGCCACCTTCGGCAAACTGTCTGAACGCTTCTTTAAAACCTTTGGGTGTCGTCACCACACCATTGTTAAACTGAGCACCACCTTCTTCATCAGCAGGACGATTCAGGTCAAGAATGACATTTTTGGAAAATTTGGCCATCTCTTCCAGAATTGCATTTGCCGTCGCCATATCTAAATGTGCAAGATTTTCATTACCTTGCCAAAATTGTTCAGCTTGGAATACATCATTTAAAATAAATTCCATGTCTTTTAGCGGCGCATTATAAATCGGCATTTTTAAATTCCTTAAAGGGTGATACTCAATCCTGTTGCCAAATATTTTCTAATTTTCATTAGAATCCAAGCGGGCGATTTTAAAATCGTGATATCCAATTCTTGCAGTATTAAATCTATATCTAGATTCATAAAGTTGCCTTGACAATCACGTCTTCATGTTCAGTATAAGTGACTGAATATGCCAGCTTAATATTGATCTACTTTCCGTACTAAACCCGGATAAATATGGGCTTAAAACAGTCGAAGGATTTAGCTTCGTGCGCTGAAACAATAAAATAATTATACTGAAAATGGAATTTTATTTAGCAAAGTTGATCTCTAGGGTTCAGTTTTCTTGACAATATTTCTGGCTGCTCAGCATCGCTATTTTTATTTGTCAGCAGTTGCTGCATAAATATACAAAATGAGATAAATATCACGACCTTAGTTTTATAGCCATCGCGTGCAAAATTGCATATTCTTGAAAGGTTCTTTTTCGAAAAGTATGGACCAAGAAGATGACGACTGTAAGACAGCAGAACTTCCTTCTTCGTAAAGAGAAGATCCTCAGCATGGCGGAAAGCCTGCTACTGGATAATAATCAGGACATTACCCTGAGTGAGCTGGCCAGTGAACTGGACATCGCAAAAGGAACCATCTACAAACATTTTAAAAGCAAGAACCAGTTATATTTAGAACTGATTATTCTGAATGAAAAAAGAATTCTAGAAATATCAAAAAAGCATAATAACGATATTAAAAATTATGTTTCACAATATATGCTCTATCACATGCTCAATTCAAACCGAACCATCCTGTTGCATGTCATTGAAGAGCGTTTAACCAATAACGAAAAAAATCTGAAAGAGTTATTTCAGGAGCTTTATCGTATTCGTGAAGAACGGATTATCCGGATTAAAGACATCACCCATGATTATCTGGTGGCTTTAGAAAGTGCCATGTCGATTCGCGATTATTTATCTTATATCTGGACAGTCACCTATGGCGCTTCGCTGTTATTAAATTCGACCAATTACCAAAAAGCAATTGGGTCACGTGAACGTTTAATTAAACTTTATATTAATCAGGCACTCATGACGCCAGATAAAATCTCATCGGTATAATCACTATAATAAAAAAATGCCTGATTCGATCAGGCATTTTTTTATTTGGTTGTATGAGTTCATAAGATCACTTTCGCGATCTAACTCAACAATGATCAGGCAGCCACAGGTGGAAAACCATCTTCGGTTAAAGCTGCAACAATCTCAGATTCACTGGCTGTCGATTCAACTTCAACCAGTTTAGTGGCCACATCAATATTCACAGTGGCATTTTCATCCAGATCTTTAATCGTAGCCGTGACACTGCGCGCGCAGCCACCACAGGTCATGTTTTCAATACGGAATTTCATGTTTAGCTCCATAGGATCGGTTTAAAGTTTATCTGATTCGGCAGACTATATTTAATCTGAGCTGAACTGCAGATCAGGTCAGTGCTGCTCAGGGACGACACCCTGTTCAATCTGTTTTAAAATCTGGCAATCAGACTGTTCATTGCCGGCACATTGTTCCACCGATTGCTGTAATATCATCAGCATATGCTGCATATCGGCAATTTTCTGTTGTAAAAACTGGATATGTTTTTGTGCCAGCTGTTTAACCTCGCTGCTCTGGCGTGAGCTGTTCAGCCACAGACCAAGTAATTCTTTCATCTGCTCTGAAGAAAAGCCGAGTTCACGTGCATGCTGGATAAAACTTAAGATTTTAATATCCGCATCACTATAAACCCGATAACCTGTATCACTGCGTTTCGGAGCCGGCAACAAACCAATGTCTTCATAATAACGAATCATTTTCGCAGAGATGCCAGAACGTTTTGCCGCCTGACCAATATTCATCATACTGACTCCTTAAACTGCACCGGTTGATAGGCTTTTAATCTCAAGGCATTGCTGACGACAAACACGGAGGACAACGCCATCGCACCTGCGGCAAACATTGGCGATAACAATATACCCCAAAATGGATAAAGCACACCCGCGGCAATCGGAATTAAGGCAATATTGTAGACAAAGGCCCAAAACAGGTTCTGTTTAATATTGCGCATGGTCGCCTGACTTAAACCAATGCCTGTAGCCACATGCTGTAAATTGCCTGACATCAACACCACATCGGCTGCTTCAATCGCGACATCGGTACCGGTTCCAATCGCCATACCGACATCGGCCTGGGCCAATGCCGGTGCATCATTGATTCCATCCCCAACAAAAGTGAGCACGCCGTATTGCTGCTGGAGTTGTCGTACTGCATCGACTTTTTCATGCGGCAAAACTTCCGCAATCACCTGATCGATTTTCAACTGTTTGGCGATCGCCTGCGCGGTATGCTGATGATCACCAGTAATCATCGCCACTTTAAGACCTTGGTCATGCAAGGCCTGAATCGCGCTATAAGTAGTTGGTTTAATCGGATCGGCTACTGCAATAATCGCAGCCAGTTTCTGATTAATCGCTACATATAAAGGACTACGACCCTGATCACCGAGCTTTTGTGCAGTGGCTCTAAACAGATCGACATTTAAGCCCAAGTCCTGCATCAGACGTTCTGCACCGATATGCAGCTGCTGACCAGCAACCTGTGCTTTTACCCCTGCACCAGTGATCGAATCAAAATCGGTCACTTTGCTCAGTTCCAGTTCTTGCTCACGAGCAGCCTGAACAATGGCGTGGGCAATCGGATGTTCTGACTTGGCCTCCACTGAAGCGACGAGCTGTAATACGGTCTGCTGATTAAAATCTGCAGTGACTTCAAAGTCGGTCAGCAGCGGTTTTCCCTCAGTTAAGGTTCCGGTTTTATCCAGCGCGACGACTTTGGTTTGTTGCAGCAACTGTAAAGCTTCACCCTTACGGAATAGCACGCCCAGTTCTGCTGCACGTCCAGTTCCGACCATAATTGAGGTAGGAGTCGCCAGTCCCATCGCACATGGACAGGCAATAATCAGTACGGCGACTGCATTTACCAAGGCGTAGGTCAGATTCGGCTCAGGCCCAAACAGGAACCAGACCATAAAGGTCAAGGCCGCTAGCGCCATAACAGCCGGCACAAACCATAAAGTCACTTTATCAACCACGGCCTGAATCGGTAATTTTGAACCTTGTGCCTGTTCCACCATCTGAATAATCTGCGCCAGTACCGAATCCTGGCCGACCGCAGTAGCCTTGATTTGCAATGTTCCGTTCTGGTTTACCGTACCGCCGACCACCTGATCACCGGCCTGTTTGGCCACGGGTAAAGGCTCACCGCTAATCATCGCTTCATCAATATAACTTTGTCCGGTAACGACTTCACCATCGACAGCGACTTTTTCACCCGGACGGATTTCAATCAACATTCCTTGTTGCACATCGGAAATTGCCAGATCAACCCAGTGATCATTCTGTTCTACCCGTGCCGTTTTCGGTTGCAAGCCCACCAGATACTGAATCGCTTCCGAGGTTTTACCTTTGGCTTTGGCTTCCAGATAACGCCCCAGTAAAATCAGCGCGACAATAACGGCGGCCGCTTCAAAATACACATGCACAGTGGACTGCGGTAACAGCTCCGGAAAAAAGGTCGCAATACAGGAAAAGCCATATGCGGCAATGGTTCCAACGGCCACCAGCGAGTTCATATCCGGTGCCAGACGCAATAGTGCCGGAATCCCATGCTGATAAAAACGCCGTCCCGGAATAATCAGCACCAAAGTGGTCAGTACAAACTGCAGATACCAGCTGTTCTGGGTTCCCAGCGTATGGGCAATAAAATGATGAAATGCCGGAATCAGATGCGAGCCCATTTCCAGAATAAATACAGGTGCTGTCAGAATGACTGCAAGCCATAAATCTCGTTTCAGTTGTGCCGTTTCATTGGCTTTCTTTTCCTGAAAAGCATCATGGCTATCTGTCGACATATCCCTACCAGATTTTATGGTGGCCTGATAACCGGCTTTCTCCACCTCAGCAATCAAGGCCGGAATCTGGGCATGCGAGGCCTTCACCCAGGCAGTTTCGGTGGCCAGATTGACCTGTGCTTCGCTGACACCTTCTACTTTTAATAAAGCTTTTTCCACACGTGCCACACATGAAGCGCAAGTCATGCCTTCAATAGCCAGTTCAATGCGATCGCTCTGAATATCAAAACCGGCTTTTTGCATGGCTTGAGTCAGCTTGGACAATGGCACAGAATTGATCGCACTCACATGCGCCTTTTCAGTGGCCAGATTCACTTGTGCATCCAGCACGCCCTCCACTTTTTTTAGGGCTTTTTCTACGCGAGCCACACAGGATGCACAGGTCATGCCTTCAATGTTCAAATCAAACTGTTGCGTCGGTACATCGAAACCGGATTTTTCAATTGCTTGAACCAGCGCAGCGGCAGCAATCGGCTGCTGGCTTTTAATAAAAGCTTTTTCAGTCGATAGATTGACAGACGCCTCGACCACGCCTTCAATTTTTTTCAAGGCTTTTTCCACGCGAGCGACACAGGAGGCACAGGTCATACCGCCAATCTGCACCTGCTGCTCATATAAGCGGTTGCTATCTTGTTCTGCCATGCCCATCTCCATGCCTCAACTCACTGTTGAGCTTATAGCTTAAACATTCCCATCATGGTAAGGTCAAGTCTTTCATCTGACTATTTTAAAAATAATGCAGCTGTCTGCTGCGATTTAAAGTCACCCAATAAAAAAGCCCGAAGATGACTTCGGGCTTGTATGCCAGTATTTAAAATATAAAATGCATCAATGTTATTCGGCAGAAATATCTTCAAATAAGATCGAAGACAGGTAACGTTCACCACCGTCTGGCAAAATCACCACAATATTTTTACCAGCATTTTCAGGGCGAGCCGCCAATTGTGCCGCGGCTGCCATAGCCGCGCCACTTGAAATACCGACCAGGATACCTTCCTGAGCAGCCATTTTACGTGCCCACTCGACTGCATCTGCGCTATTAATGGCAATCACTTCATCAACGAGGTCCAAATCCAGATTGCCCGGAATGAAGTTGGCACCGATCCCCTGAATTTTATGTGGTCCAGGTGTAATGTCTTCACCGCGTTTGGCCTGACCAATAATCGCAGACTCAGCGGGTTCCACCGCCACTGAATATAAAGGCTTATTTTTTACCTTTTCAAAGTAGCGTGAAATACCAGTAATGGTTCCACCCGTTCCGACACCTGCGACCAGAATATCGACATTGCCCGCAGTCGCCTCCCAGATTTCTGGGCCCGTGGTTTCTTCATGAATTTTAGGGTTGGCCGGATTTTCAAACTGTTGTGGCAGGAAATATTGTTCAGGGTTCTCATTCAGCAAACGTTCTGCCTCTTCAATCGCGCCCTTCATGCCTTTGGCCGGATCAGTCAATATCAGATTGGCACCCAATGCTTTCACTACCTTACGGCGTTCAATACTCATGCTTGAAGGCATGGTCAAAGTAATGTCATAACCTTTGGCTGCCGCAACAAAGGCCAATGCAATACCGGTATTGCCGCTGGTTGGCTCGACAATATGCATACCGGATTTGAGCTTGCCAGATTTTTCAGCATCATTAATCAACGCGGCACCAATACGACACTTGACTGAGAATGCCGGATTACGGCTTTCAATTTTCGCAAGTACCGTGGCCGGAGCGGAAATCACACGATTAATACGAACAAGCGGTGTATTTCCAATCGCGTCTGCATTATTACTATAAACCGCTATACCTAAATTACTCGGTGTTGGAAAAGCTGAATCTGTACTCATGATGATATCCCTGATGTTATTGGTTCAAGTCACATAAACATCATACAAGCATTTTTTTGCTTTGTAGATGTTTGATGAAACTTGCACTTGATTGCACGAATGTGAACTAAAATACTTTCTGCACTATGCAATAAATTTATCTTATCTATCAATATTTAAAATATAATTTTAATTGATAATTCAATTCATTAAAAACCATAAAACTTAACTGTTTTTAGCAAGGTATTACGAGCTAAGACCCGTATAATTAACGGGCTGTAACTTTATAATGGACATATTGAATGAAAACCGATTTTGAAATCACGACTATGCGCGATTCAGCAGAACAGGTCGTTGGCATTTTAAAATCTCTGGCCAATACCGACCGTCTTCTCATTTTATGTCATCTGTCTCAAGCGGAACTGAATGTTTCAGAAATTGAGGAAATAACTGAGATTAAACAGCCGACACTTTCCCAGCAGCTCATGATGCTGCGTAAAAGCGATGTAGTAGATACCCGACGCGACGGCAAACAGATTTATTATTCAATTAAAGATCAAAATTTGATTGTGGTCTTAAATACCCTTTATCAATTGTATTGTGGCAACCCAGCTAAATAAAGAATCTTTCTTTTTTCAGTCATCAAGATAAGTTTCTTTAAACTCTTATTGAGGTCGTTCTACACCACTAAGATCACGATCATAGAGTTTTTTAAATGATCTGCGACTGACCCAGATGTTTCATTTTAAACATGATTCATCAAGAATCTAGATCAGCTAAGACTTCTTAGCAGAATTTATGCATAATATATCTATATTTGTGATTTAGACCTTTTTATGCAAAATTCCAAGTCTAAACTTCTGCATAGACTGCCTGCCTGGGCATGGTTAAGCCACTACACGCCGGTCAAATTTAAGTCTGATGTGCTGGCTGCCCTGATTGTGGTGGCGATGCTGGTGCCTCAAGGGATGGCCTATGCCATGCTGGCAGGATTGCCGCCGATCATGGGCTTATATGCCAGCGTCCTGCCGATGATCATTTATGCCCTGCTCGGTGGGAGTTCGACTTTATCGATTGGCCCCGTGGCCATCATTTCCATGATGACTTTTGCTACGCTCAATCCACTTTTTGAAGTCGGCTCACCGGTCTATATCGAAGCTGCGACCCTATTGGCACTGATGGTCGGCATTATTTCCCTGCTTTTGGGATTATTTCGTTTTGGTTTTATGATCCAGTTGATTAGTCATCCGGTGATCCAAAGCTTTATTATTGCCTCTGCCTTATTGATTGCTTTTGGACAGTTAAAGTTTTTGGTCGATCTTCCCTTAAAAGCCAATAACATTCCGGAGTTCGCCAGCAGTCTGCTGCAATATTTCCCGCTACTGCACGTGCCGAGCCTGATTTTCGGCCTGCTCTCTATCGGTCTACTGATCTATCTGCCCAAGTTATTAAAATCTCAGGCTGTACAAAGCCGGATCGGCTCTACAGATTTTTTAGTACGTGCGGTGCCCCTGATTCTGGTGTGTCTCGGCATTGCAGCAATTGTATTTCTGGATTTAAAGCTTCAGGGCATTAAAACGGTCGGTGCAATTCCGTCTGGTTTTCCACCCTTGTCCTTTCCACACTGGAACTGGGAACTGGTGATGACCTTGTTACCGGGTGCCAGCATGATCGCCATGATCAGCTTTGTGGAGTCACTATCGATTGCTCAAGCCACGGCCTTACAGCAACGCAGTCATTTAAACAGTAATCAGGAACTGATCGCGCTCGGTCTGGCCAATATCAGTGCAGGCGTGAGTTCAGCTTTTCCTGTGACGGGCAGCCTTTCGCGGACGGTGGTGAATGCCGATGCCGGTGCCAAATCACCTATGGCCGGTGTTTTATCCTCGATTCTGATTATTTTCGTGAGCCTGTTTTTTACCGGATTTTTTGAAGATCTGCCTCTGACCATTCTGGCCGCGACGATTATTGTTTCCATCTGGAAGCTGGTTAATTTCCAGCCATTTTTTGATACCTGGCGCTATTCCAAGGCAGATGGCCTTGCCATGTGGATTACCTTTCTCGGCGTGGTCCTGATTGATATTTCCACCGGTTTGATTATTGGAATCGTCTCGACCTTTGTGCTGATGTTATGGCGAATCAGCCGGCCGCATATTGCGGTTGTCGGTCTGGTCGAAGGCACCCAGCATTTTCGAAATATTCAGCGACATCAGGTCAGCACCTCCGATCAGGTGCTGTCACTGCGGATTGATGAGAATCTGACGTTTCTGAATGCCAATAGCTTCAAAGGTTATCTGATCAATGCGATCAGCCTGAATGACCAGCTGCAACATGTGATTATTAACTGTTCCAGCATCAGTGCGATTGATCTGAGTGCCTTGGAAATGTTGGAAGATTTAAATGCGGAACTGGCCAAACTGGATATTCGCCTGCATTTTGCCGAAGTTAAAGGTCCGGTCATGGACAAGCTGCAAGCTTCTAAATTGATGACGCATCTGAGCGGGCGCATTTATCTGACCCATTTTCAGGCGATTCAGGACCTGGCGCCAGAGATCTTTGAGCAGCATAAAGATTATACAATTTAAGACAACAGATACTGGAACTTATGGCCGGAGATTCAAACCGGTCATAGCTCCAATATTTTTTGAATTTTCAAATATAATTTGAATTTATCTATTTAACTTTGATATTTATTTCATGAATACAATTTTAAATATGCTGATTTATTCATCATTGTAAGAAGTTTTTCTTCAATATAAGCAATGTTTTAAACCCGTTAATTTTAGAATATATCAATAATATCAATATCTTGGTTTTAATATGAAAATATATTTTAAGCCTTGTTTAAATTAAGTATAAAATAGCGCAACTTTTTCCCAAATTTAGCCCTCGTAATTTTCACAAGGCAACCTTATGTTTTCTGCCCTTATGCGCATGAGCTTAGTCTCTCGAATCATCATCGCCATTATTTTAGGTGTGGGTGTGGCTGTGGTATTTCCCGAAGCTACTCCCTCATTAAGCCTATTGGGCGACCTGTTTATTAAAGCCTTGAAGTCTGTTGCACCGATTCTGGTTTTCATTTTAGTTTTAGCTTCTATCGCGAATTTTAAAGTGGGCCAATCTAACGCCGCCATCAAGCCGATTATGCTGATGTATGCGGTCGGTATGTTCCTTGCTGCACTGAGCGCTGTGGTGTCGAGCATCTTATTTCCAAGTACGCTGTTCCTGGATATTGCTGCACAGGCTGACTTGCAGCCTCCTGGCAGTTTGGTAGAAATCCTGAAGAATTTGCTGCTCAGCTTTGTCGCCAACCCGGTTGTTGCAATTGCTGAAGCAAACTTTATTGGCATCCTGGCTTGGTCAGTGGCATTAGGCATCGCTTTCCGTCATGCATCGGATAGCACCAAGACGCTTTTGAATGATGCAGCCTTTGCAGTGAACTATGTGATTCGTTTAGTGATCAGCTTTGCACCTTTGGGTATTTTTGGTCTGGTTGCAGTGACTTTTGCTGAATCTGGTCTGGATACGCTGACCAGTTACGTACATTTACTTGCTGTGTTGCTCGGAACGATGGTTTTCGTTGCACTGGTAATTAATCCGCTTCTGGTTGCCTTAATGACACGCAACAACCCGTATCCACTGGTATTCACTTGCTTGCGCGAAAGTGGCATTACCGCTTTCTTTACCCGTAGTTCGGCAGCCAATATTCCAGTCAATCTGGACTTGGCAAAACGTCTGGGCGTCAAGGAATCAACTTCAAGTATCGCAATTCCTTTGGGTGCTACGATCAACATGGCAGGTGCTTCTGTGACCATTACTGTATTGTCATTGGCGGCTGTAAATACTTTGGGGATTAGCGTCGATTTCAGCACTATGCTCATTCTTTCTGTGGTGGCAACCGTTTCGGCATGTGGCGCTTCAGGTGTTGCAGGCGGTTCATTACTATTGATTCCAGTTGCATGTGGCCTGTTTGGTATTTCTTCGGATATCGCCATGCAAGTGGTCGCCATTGGTATGGTCATCAGCGTATTGCAGGATTCTACTGAAACCGCGCTAAACTCATCGACTGATGTTTTATTTACTGCAGCAGTAGACCGCGCATCAAATTGATTTTATATTGATTAATCAATATGTTTAGCCAATGATGTTGTTATGCCATTACAGCGTTTACCTACCTGGGTACAATTAGGGGCGTTTTTTCTTGCGGTCAATGCCGGCATGATTAACGTCTTGGGTCTGGTGACGGTACTGCACCAGTCTGTTTCACATATGACCGGCAATGTCAGCATGCTGGCTATGGCCCTGCTGAACTGGCAACCAGAACAGATGTTGTATCTCTTTTTGGTCACACTCTGCTATGTCATTGGTTCATCCTATAGCGGGCTCATTCTTGGAAATAGTCACTTTCGCCTGGGGCAGCTTTATGGTTACCCTTTAAGCCTGGTGGCTATTTTTATTTTGATCTGCTGGTTATTATTGCCCTATTTCCCGCGCTACGCCTTGTTATGGGCCTGTGTTGCCATGGGTGTGCAAAATGCCATGGTTAGCCACTATAAAGGTGCCATCATTCGCACCACGCATTTATCTGGCGTACTGACCGACCTCGGCTTGGCAATGGGTTACCGTTTGCGCGGTTTAGAGGTAGAATCACGGCGCGTGGTTCTGCATCTGCTTATTTTGCTCGGTTTTTTAAGCGGTGGCATTCTTGCCAGCTGGCTATATCCTTATTTAAAATTAAATGCATTCCTGATCCCGGCAGTACTGAGTCTGGTTCTCAGTCTCATCTATTGGGTGATTTATTTACGTTATCGACATCAACACGACTAATATCTGGACATTCTCATGGTTAAAAATGCATTGCAGGCACAATTGTTAAAGGCAGGATTGGTCGATAATAAAAAAGCCAAAAAACTGTCTAAACAGGCTGTGCATGAAAAACGCACCGGTGACAGCACTGAGGCTCAAATCAAGGCCAAGATTGAACAAGACAAACAGCAAAAAATGGCCAAAGACCAGGCCATTGAGCAAGAGAAAAAAGCCCAGTTGCAGGAAAAAGAGCTGAAAGCTGCAATTATGCAAATGATCAATCAGCACAAAATCCGTGATACTGATGGCGATGCGGTGTATCAGTTTATTGATGACAGTAAAATCAAGAAAGTCTATTTAAATCAGCAAATCTATAATGCGCTGGTGGCAGGCAGTCTGGTGATTGCCCGTGAAAATGACAGCTATGCTTTCTTGCCTAAAGCTCTGGCAGATCGTATCAATGCGAAAATGCAGGGCTTTATTATTGTGAATAATTCAGAGAAAAATGAAGAAACCACTGATGAAGAAGATCCGTATGCAGCTTATGTAATTCCTGATGATTTGATGTGGTAAGCATCGCGATATCATCAATGAAATATCGAAAATCAGAAACCGGCGAATTCGCCGGTTTTTTCATTTTTATGCACTTTTATTGAATGATTCTGACCAATAGATATGTTTTAAAAAGTTATCCAATATTAAAAAATCTGATCCAAACCTATAAACTTGATCTAAATTTTTGATTGAAGAGAAAGATCGTTTGGAACAGTTTAATTTTATTCGGAATATTCAAGAATGGGCAAATCAGTACCCATGGCTGGAAATGCTATCTTCACTGAGTATTGTGATTTTACTGGCGATTCTTGCCAATCTATTTGCCAAACAGATTGTGGTACGCGGAATACGTCAACTGATTTCCAGAATGCCTTTTGCCAATAATCAGATTTTTGCTGAGCATAGCGTGATTCGCCGGATTGCCAATATTGTTCCGGCAGTGGTGATCATGAACGGGATTACCACGGTACCGCATTTATCTGACAAGGTTGAGTCCTTTGTGCAAATGGGGGCACAGGCTTTTATCTTCCTGACGATTGCCCTGGCTCTTGGTGAATTACTGAATATTTTTAACCTGGTCTATCAGCGTAATCCCAAGTCACGTAACAAACCGATTAAAGGTTATTTGCAGCTGGTCAAGCTGATTATTTTTATTGTCTGTGGCCTGATGATTCTCGGCACTTTCCTGAAAAAGGATGTCTTTACCTTGCTGGCTGGCTTCGGTGCCATGGCCGCGGTGTTGATGCTGGTCTTTCAAAATACCATTTTGTCACTGGTGGCGTCAGTGCAGATTTCATCTTATGACATGGTGCGGATTGGCGACTGGATCGAAATGCCCTCGCTGAATGCGGACGGCGATGTCATTGATATGTCATTGCATACCATTACGGTACAGAACTTTGATAAAACGGTGACCACAATTCCGACCAATAAACTGGTGACGGATACCTTTAAAAACTGGCGTGGCATGCAGGAAGCCGGTGCGCGCCGGATCAAGCGCTCGATTCATATTGATCAAAGCAGCGTCCATTTTATGTCGGCTGAAGAACAGAACAAGCTGAAAAATTTTATTTTGCTGGATCAGTACCTGAATACCAAATCAGAGGAACTGGAACAATTTAACCTGCAACTGAGCCATCATTCGCAATATAACCAACGCCGTCTTACCAATTTAGGAACCTTTCGTGCCTATGTAGAGTTTTATCTGCAACAGCATTCCGGTATTAGCAAAAATCATTCCCTGATGGTGCGCCAATTGCAGCCGACCAGTGAAGGTTTACCGTTAGAGATTTATGCCTTCACCAATACCACCGCCTGGGTCGAGTATGAAAATATCCAGTCGGATATCATGGATCATCTGCTGGCGATTATTCCGGAATTTGGTTTAAAGGTGTATCAAGCGCCTTCAGGTCTTGATTTAAAGGAAGCATTTACTCAACCGTCTTCCATTATTACTTAAACACAAGTCATCCAATCTCAAGCCTGAGATGCTGCTGCATTTCAGGCTTTTTTATTTCATCATCTGTTTAAATCCTGACTGGCATAAATCTGGCTTTAGTTTAATTTTTATAGGGTCTGTTGACATTTACTGTTCATAATTAACCCTATAAAGGTAGCCATAAAAATATACAGGCTAAAGCAACAGAACTTTGATAATTTCTTTTGAGCTTGTCATATCGA